>QHXA01000036.1 GCA_003222755.1 Acidobacteriota bacterium | reverse complement strand
TGCGAAACGGAAAGAAAGTCGGAATGAGGCGACACCGCGGCGGCTGAATAGTTATGCATATAGATGAATAAGTATGCACGCGCTCACCTGGAGGGGTCAATTATTTTGTTGTTATAATCCCGGCGGCATGAAACGCCTTCGGCATAACGCCATTCTGGACATCATCCGCTCCGGAACAATCGCCAGTCAGGAAGAGCTGATGCACGGCCTGAAGGCGCGCCGCATTGAAGTTTCGCAGTCGACATTGTCGCGTGATATTCAGGAGTTACGGCTGGCGAAAACGGGTGGTGTGTACACCGTGGTTGAGTCGGAGCCGGTAAGCAAGCCGTCGGACGAATCCTTTCGGAGGATTATCCGCGAGTTCCTGGTCGATATCGCCGTCGCGAAAAATATCGTCGTCGTGAAAACAGGACCCGGACATGCCTCCACTGTTTCGCAGGCAATCGATGAGACGGGCTGGCCGGAGGCGATTGGCACAATCGCGGGCGAAAATACCGTGTTCATCGCCGCGCGCTCGGAAAAAGAAGGGAAGAAGTTAGAGCGCCGCCTACGGGAATTGCTATAGGTGAGTAAGCAAGATTCCGAAGAAGCCGGTGGTTACACGCGCTCCGCGCGTTAACCACCGGCTAATTTGTTCGCACGCTGATTCGGCGTGCGCAGAGGGGAAAGAAGGAGTCGCATCGTGCGCATGCGGACGGACGATAATCCTTATGCCCTATCCGCATTTCAACGGCTGCCATCCCTGGCGTTCATCAATAAAGCATGTCATACACCAAACGATATTCCCTTATGAACGCAGCATATTTCAGTCATCTCGGTTACTGGACTGACGAAATTTGTCGGAATCACTGCCGCAGCATGGTAGCTCCATCAGCGGGATGGCGAGTAGGCAACGACGCTAGAGTGGTCTGTACATATTTCCAACAATTGCTGCACCGTGTTGCCGCTGAGCGGATCGGTAAAGTCAGGCGCGATTTCGGCGAGAGGAACGAGAACAAACCGGCGACCGGCGAAGCTTGGATGCGGTATGACGAGATCGGGTTTCTGAATAATTCGAGTTCCAAAAAATATGATGTCGATATCGAGCGTTCGCGGCCCTTTTGAATGATCGCGTACGCGCCGGTTTTCCTTTTCGACATCAACGCAGGCGCGAAGTAACTCGTCGGGGCCCAAATCTGTACTGGCTTCCAGAACCGTGTTCAGGAACCAGGGTTGATTCAAGACTTCGCGTGGCTCGGTGGAATAGAGCGAAGCACAACGGATAATGTGGACACCACGCGCGGCAAGACCGCGAATGCCCGCACGCAGGTACTCTTCGCGATTACCCAGATTCGAACCGAGGGCCAGGTAAACAGAATCCATGCAACATCATGGTACGACCGTAAGCGCGCGACCGGCGAAAGCCGACACCTATGAAGCTCTTCGCAACTTCCGGTACGCGTTCACGGCACGGTTATGTGCGGCAAGCGTTTCGGAAAACACGTGCCGGAATTCTACGGTGCGTACAAAGTAAATATAGTTCGTCGGTGCGGGCTGAATGGCGGCGAGTAATGACGCGTAGCCCGGATTGGCGATTGGACCCGGAGGTAACCCGGGATTCGCGTAAGTGTTGTACGGCGACTTGAACTGAAGATCCGCCAGGGTGAGCCTGCCGCGATACCGATCCGCCTGCTCTAGTGCGTAAATCACAGTCGGATCACATTGAAGCAACATATGACGGTGTAGCCGATTCAAATAGACGGACGCAACTAACGGCCGCTCGTCGGGTTGCGCGGCTTCGGTTTCCACCAGCGATGCCAAAACTATCGTGTCATGCAGGTTCAGCGGCCACTTTTCCTGCGGGAGTGTCTGTTGAAGCCGGCTCACGATCTGCTGAAACCGCGCGATCATCGCTTCGATAGCTTGGCGCGGTATGGTGTGACTTCGGAACGAGTAGGTTTCCGGGAACAGATAGCCCTCTATTGACGTGGCCTTTTCGTCCAGGGGACGCACCAGATCGAGGGCGCCTTGAGCTACCTCCGCAAACTCTTTTGCAGTTCCAAAACCTTGTTCCTCCCATTTTTGGGCGATAACAGCGGTGGTCAGTCCCTCAGGAATCGTAAACTTGTGCAGATACACAGACCCGCTCGAAAGCTTGCCGATAACCTCCGGAATCGTCATCGCATGATCGAAAAGGTATTCACCGGCTTGGAGCTTATGTCGAGTACCGCTAAAAAAGACGTAGGCAAGTGCTGCGTAACGGTTCAGAATGACTTTTCTTTCAACGAGCAGTCCAACGATTCCGCGCGCGCCGAGGCCGTGAGGAATCTCGACGATCTCACCCTCAGCCGGGCTTCCCACAACACGCCATTGCCGGCGCGCGTATAATGCCAGGCCCGCAATCGCCAAGACCATGACCGCAACAATCAGCAGCAGTTTCTTCATGTGGCGGGCTCGCGTTTCGCGTACGCGCGGGTATCGAGATAGTTTTGAAGAATGATCATGGCCGCAATTTTGTCGATTTGCGCGCGCCGTTGGCGCCAGCTGAGTCCCATCTCTTGAAGATGCTGTTCCGCTTCGAAGCTGGTCAGGCGCTCGTCCCAAAAAACAATTGGCAGGTCAAGCGCTTTTTTCAATTCTTCAGCAAATCGAGCGACCTTTTGACTTTGAGGGCTCTCTCGGCCATCCATATGAAGAGGTTGGCCGATAACAATCTCATGCACCTCATTCTCCACCGACAATTGCCGAATCGCCTCGATATCGGATTTAAGGTCTTTACGCCGAAGCGTGGGCCGCGACTGTGCAGTTAGCAACAGCGCATCGCTGATGGCAATGCCCATGTTCTTGTCACCAACATCGAGAGCCATAACCCGCATTTTTTCATGATACCGGCGGGCCGCGCACCCGGGCTATAATGAATCTACATTACGGTTGGGAGGTCCCCTTTGAGTTCGAAGAGTAAGTACGCGATTCTGCTGATCTCTTCGGTCCTAGTCATATACGCCATTATTGGCGGCATGCTTGGCCGCGTCAGCGCACAGAACGGATCGTATCAGCAGTTAACTATTTTTACCGAGGTCCTTAGCCGGCTCCAAAACGACTACGTCGACGACCCGAACATCAAAAGCGCCGTCGACGGCGCCATCCGCGGATTAGTCGAGAGTGTCGATCCGTATGGGGGCTACCTCACTCCCAAGGATGTCGCTTTTTACAAGGACTATGCCGCTAACCCACAGAAGATTGCCGGTATCGGCGCCACTCTGGCGAAGCCGGCCCGCTTGGGTTATCCCGTCATCATTTCCACGATTCCCGGGGGGTCTGCCACGAAGGCGGGCCTGAATTCGGGCGACATTATCGAATCGATTGACGGCTTAACCACGCGCGAACTGAACCTGGTCC
Organism: Acidobacteriota bacterium; assembly: GCA_003222755.1. Lineage (GTDB taxonomy): Bacteria > Acidobacteriota > Terriglobia > 20CM-2-55-15 > 20CM-2-55-15 > 20CM-2-55-15. Next base: position 3,460 of record QHXA01000036.1, on the reverse strand, counting down.
AGATCAATTCGCTACTTGCAGCGCCGATGGGCAAGCCCGTCGCACTGTCCGTGATTCGAAGCCGGCGCGCAGATCCTGAAATCGTCAACGTGAATCGTGAAATCGTTCAGGCGCCCCCGGTCGAAGCGAAGATGCTGGAGAGCAACATCGCTTATGTAAAGGTGCCGTATCTGGCGCCGGGAAAGGCCCAGGAAACGAGGAGACAGCTTGATGGCCTGCTAAAGAAAGGCGCTAGTACCGTAATTCTCGATCTGCGTTACACCGCAGGCGGAGACGATAAAGAGGCGCTGGAAATTGCGAACCTTTTTATTGAGTCCGGGCCACTTGCGTATCTTGGTTCAACCAATTCTTCTCAAGCGCAGAAGAAGCCGAGAGAGGCACTCAATGCGGATCCGAAACAGGTTTTGACGAAGCTGCCGGTGGCCGTTCTTGTAAACCAGGGAACCGCCGGACCGGCTGAACTGGTTGCCGGCGCTATTGAAGACAGCCATCGCGGCCAGATAGTTGGTGTTAAGACATTCGGCACGGGTTCGATTCAAAAACTGATTCCTCTCGAGGATGGGTATGGTCTGCTGATCTCGACGGCCAAATACTTCACACCTTCCGGCAAGGAAATTCAGGACAACGAGCCGCAGGATTCCGGGATCAAGCCGACGTTGGAAATCCGCCAGAATGTGGAAGAGGCCCTTGACGCGTCCGATGACCCGACCGATGCGCCGGCGCCACCAAAAGAGAAGGTCAAGGACGAAGATCGGCAGCTGAATAAGGCGATCGAAATCCTGAAAGATCCGAGCAAGATTTCAGCGACCAACAAAGCCGCGTAACCAACTGTGGGGCGGTCATCAACCGATGGGTGGTATAGACCGCCCCTACAGAATATCCAGTGATCGTTCAGCTTAATGGTGTCTCGAAGTGGTTCGGTTCACAGAACGTGCTTCGAGACGTCACCTTCCAAATCAATCCCACTGAGAAGTTAGGGCTCATCGGCGCAAATGGGGCCGGCAAAACGACGCTCCTTAAAATTGTCAGCGGTGTTTACGCGCCGGACACCGGCTCTGTAACGCGCAAATCCGGATTGCAGATCGGTACTCTCGACCAGATTCCAGAATTCCATGAACGTACTTCTGTTCTTGAAGAGGGACTGCGGTCGTCCGACTATTTGCGCCAACTGGAAGCCGAGATGCGCGACTTGGAGCACGCGATTTCAACCGAACCACGCGCGGATATCCTTGACCGCTACTCTCATATCCAGCATGAGTTTGAACTGAAGGGCGGCTACACGTATCGGGCGCGCACCGAGGCTGCGCTGCATGGAGTCGGATTTTCAAAGAACACATTCGAAAGGCCCTGCCGCAATCTTTCCGGCGGAGAGAAAAACCGGCTCGCGCTTGCAAAGCTGCTTCTGTCGAATGCGGAATTGCTGCTGCTGGATGAGCCTACAAATCATCTCGACATTCGATCGATCGAATGGCTCGAAAAATTCCTGAGGGAAACGGATAAGACAATCATTTCCGTGTCGCACGACCGGATTTTCTTGGACCGAGTCGCGAATCGCATGATTGAAATCCATGACGGCCGGATTCAAGACTATCGCGGCAACTACTCCGACTACGTCAAACAACGCGTGGAACGCCTTGCGCGGCAAGAAAAAGAATGGCAGCTGCAAACCGAATGGGTCGAAAAGCAGGAAGACTATATTCGCCGCAACATTGCCGGACAAAAAACGAAGCAGGCCCAATCCCGACGTAAGCTGCTGGCGAGAGTGAAGCCTCTGGAGAAACCCAAGAGCGTCCCGGCGACAGTGAAGTTCCGATTCACTCCTCTGGAGCGCAGCGGCCGGGCCGTGCTGACCGCGCGCGCCCTCGCAATCGGTTACGAAGGAACGCCGCTCGTTCGGGGCATTCAATTCGAAGTGCAACGAGGAGAGCGATGGGGAATTCTCGGGGCTAATGGCGCCGGAAAAACAACACTGCTGACAACGTTAATTGGTGCACGCGCGCCTCTGGACGGTGAGTTGGAATGGAACGAAGCGCTGGAGGTGGGCTACTACGATCAACAACTACAGGATCTCGCTCCACAAGCCACGGTATTGGACGAAATCCGTGAATTGGATGTCACTGCCACGGATGGGGAGCTTCGGTCTTATCTCGCTCAGTTTTTGTTCAGTGGCGAAGATGTCTTCAAAACAGTCGCACAACTCAGTGGCGGAGAGAAATCGCGGCTAACGCTGGCGAGGATTATTTACGTTGCGCCGCAGTTGCTCGCTTTGGACGAGCCGACGAACCATCTGGACATTGCTTCACGAGAGGCACTCGAATCGGCACTCATGGAATACCCCGGGACCGTTTTGTTTGTAACGCACGATCGATATCTGGTGCAGAAAATCGCGACGCACTTGGTCTATCTCGAGAGCGGTAGAGCGTACGTATTTGACCGGCTTACTGCGTTTGAGGAATGGCTCACTGTAGGGGCGGTCTATGACCGCCCTGATTCGCCGAAACAGATCGTGGGCGGTCCGCCAAGCGCAAGCGCGACAGCGCGTAGCCTCAACAATAGAATGCCCACACAGGGTCTCTCGAAAAATAAGCGCGAGCAACTCGAACGAGAAATCACGGAACTGGAGAAAAAGATCGCATCTGTCGAAGAAGAAATTGCAGAGGTAGAGCTTTGTTTCCAAAATCCTGCGACCGGAGCTGACTGGGAGACGATGCACCGGCGCTACGCCGACTTGAAGGCCACCCTGGAGCACCTGTACGAGACTTTGGCAGACCGCTGGGAAATGATTGGGTAGATGCGCTAAGATCAGGGGTTCTTGTTAGCTTCGGCTTGTTCACTATGCAGCGCACTATTCGAAATATCACCGTCCGCGGCGCTCGACAGCACAACCTCAAAGGTATCAATGTCGAAATCCCTCGGAACAAATTAACGGTAATTACGGGACTCAGTGGCTCTGGAAAGTCCAGTCTTGCCTTCGACACTATTTATGCGGAAGGGCAGCGGCGATATGTCGAATCGCTTTCTGCGTACGCTCGCCAATTTCTCGATCGGCTCGAGCCGCCGGATGTGGACTCGATCGAAGGTCTCTCACCCGCAATTTCGATCGAGCAAAAAAGTGCGTCGCGAAGTCCGCGCTCGACTGTCGGCACCGTCACAGAAATTTATGATTACCTGCGGCTCCTATTTTCGTCGGTCGGTGTGCCGCATTGTTATCTATGCGGCAAGCCGATTTCGAAACAGACTCCCGATCAGATTGTTCGGCACCTGAAAGCACTGCCTCAGGGCGAGCGCGTGATGATCCTTGCGCCCATCGTGCGCGGGCGAAAGGGCGAATTCAAGAAGCAGCTCGAGGCGCTGGCGAAGACTGGATACGTGCGCGGCCGCATCGACGGCGTTCTCCACAATCTCGACGAGCCCCTCCAATTGGATAAGAAGAAGAATCACTCCATTGAGGTCGTTGTTG
>QHXA01000096.1 GCA_003222755.1 Acidobacteriota bacterium | reverse complement strand
CGGATTCCTTGCCGTCGTCCATCGAAATGGCCAACTGCTTTCCATTCGGAGAAGCGCGGGGCGCCGCGTATGCGGCTTGCGCAACATTTAGGATCTTCCTGTTGCCGGCACGATCGACCACTGCAAGGGTAAGTGCGTCGGCTGACGTCGCTCCAGGTACATACACCAGAGAACCCGTAGCTGAAAACGCGAAGAACGCGTCATATCCGCCGCCGCCGGCCGCCCCCGCTCGCCTGACAGCTTCGATAATGGGAACGGGGCCACCGGTTCTTTGAACTCGCGCGGCATCGAACGGGACTGCCAGCACGGTCGAACCCAACGCATAGACAATATGACCGGTAGGCACATAACGCCCATCGGTGCCGCCGTCAATTACAACCTTGCGCTCACCTGTTTTCAGCGAATGAATTACGATTTGCGCCTTGTCCCAGCTGTCGACACCGGCTCCCATACCCATGGTGAACAGCATGTGATCACCGTCGGGAAGCATTTGTGGATCAGCCGCGATTTCGCCTTCTTTAAGCGTGATGATCTTTTCCGGTTTCCCACCGTTCTCAGAAACTCGGAAAACACCGCCGGGTTCGCCAATGTAGATCTGACCGTCTGTGTGCCAGTTGAAGCTATATGGGATTTGGTCCATCAACTCAAAGATTGTTACTGCGGCTCCGCCGGTCACGGAGATCTTCTTCACCTTCCGATCTGTCCGTGCCATAAACCCAACCCAGCGGCCGTCCGGAGAAAAGAAGGGACGCGATGGGCTTTGCGATGTGCCTGGAATGGGTCTCCCCGTCATTTCGTCCATCGCGCGAATGTAGAGTTGCTCGCCGGACGTATACACAATGCTTGATCCGTCCGGCGAAATGGCAACGACATTCCGCGCGTTATTTAAAAACGTCTGTCCTTCCGGAAGCATGAACGAAAACCGCGTGATACCAATTGGGCCGGCGGCTCTCCTGTTTATTACTGCGAGAGTTCCCGCGATGGCCAGGACAGCAACAATAGCCGCGGTAATCACAATGGGAATCGCCCGCCTCCACTGCGGCTGACGCTGGACAATGCGTTCAGCCTGAAGCTGCGTCCCAAACGGATCGGCCATGATCGTTTCGAGCTCGACGCGCACGTCGGCGATCGCATGCCACCGGTCTTTGCGATTCTTCGCCAGACAACGCCGGATGACATCTTGCGTTTTCGGATGCAAGTTCGCGGGCAGCGCGCGGAAGTCGGGCTCTCGCGCCACGATCGACGCGATGATATCGGTGACGGTCTCGCCTTGGAACGTCTGCCGGCCGGTGAGCATCTCGTACAGCACGCAGCCGAATGCAAATGAAAAGATGTCGCTGCGCTGATCGGCCTCATGCCCGCGCGCCTGTTCGGGCGACATGTATCCGGCTGTGCCCAGAATCATTCCGGCGTTGCTCGCGGCCGCGCTCAGCACCGTCGGTGAGTTCGACGCCATCTGCGCCGGCGCTGCTTCCAGCGCCTTCGCCAATCCGAAGTCGAGGACCTTGACCTTGCCTTCCGGCGTGATCTTCACGTTCGCGGGCTTGAGATCGCGATGGATCACGCTTTTTTCGTGCGCGGCCTCCAGAGCTTCTGCAATCTGATGCGCGATCTTCAACGCTTCCTCGGCCGCAATCGGCCCGCGAGCAATACGCTCGGCCAGCGTCTCGCCTTCGACAAGCTCCATCACGAGGAAGTGCTTGCCGTCCGCCTGCTCCATTCCGTACAGCGCCGCAATATTCGCGTGATTGAGCGACGCCAGCACCTTCGCTTCACGTTCAAACCGCGCAACGCGATCGGCATCACGCGCGAAAATCTCCGGTAGCATCTTCACGGCGACATTTCGGCCGAGCCGCGTGTCTCGCGCTTGATACACTTCTCCCATTCCGCCTGCGCCCAGCAGCGCCTCAATCCGATAGTGCGCGATTTCTTTCCCGATCATTTGGAATGTTTCAACGGGGCGCTATCTTATGCCGAAAGGCGCGTATTGTACAACGTACGTAGCCGGTGAAATTGACCTGAGTCCTCCGTCAGTGTTGCGATGGACAGACGCTTCGGCACCGCGGATCGGTGCAAGAAAATTAGCCAGGGGTACGCGTTTTTTGCGCACCCCTGGTATTGAGACGCACCAAGAATCGCACCCCGCCAGGGGTGCGAGGAGTCCGCGACACCCTTTCAGGGTGCGGATCACAGAGTTGCCGAAGTATTCCAGGGGTACGCAAAAAACGCGTACCCCTGGCTAATTTCCTAGCACCGCTCCGCGGTGCGTTGCACACGCCTTTGTCGGTGCCGATACAGGACGTAGCTGCCGACGTACGTATGAAGTTCGAGACGTAAATACGAATCGTGGGCCTCAGAACGTTTCGGAAATTCCAAACGCCAGGCGGCGGCTTTGGCCGCGGCTTTAGCCGGCGCCTACGGAGGTTTGCCGCTTGAATTCGAATCACCCAGAATTCATCCAGATCAGGGCTCTGAACGTATTGACGTGGTGGATCGGATCATCGGCGGAAAGAACGGCCAGTGCTGAGCTTTCGAAGGACTCACTTCATCGGCACACGCTGATTCAGTTCTTCGAACCCTCCTGCCGCGCCTGCGTCACAGAACGCGTCGACCGACCACATTTCGGCGGATCGCATGATATACGAACAAAAATGCGATAGAGCCGACAGTAGCAACTATCAGGCCATGCAGATTCACCGTCGTGATACCTGCGAAACCGAAGATGTGGGCAAGCCATCCACCAATGATTGCACCGACTATTCCCAGCAGGATATCGAGAATCATCCCCTCTCCGCGATGATTGACAAGGTGGCTGGCAATGAAGCCCGCCAGCAATCCCAGCAGAAGCCAGGCAAAAAGTGACATAAGCACCCCCTCGCGTAGCTGACGTAACGCTTTACGGAATTTCGGAACGCCTGATTCTACTTGCCGCCGACTAAAACCGGCGCCGACAGATCTAGCACTGCCATCATCAGGAATTCCTGAATTTTAGGTGCATGTTCTGGTCCATTGCGAGACTGCACAAGTTGTCCGTTACTAGCGGCTTCGCTGTAGCGGCGGCCTGTGACCGCCGACAGTCCTTGCTTTCGAGATCGTGGGCGGTCATAGACCGCCCCTACAGATGCTTGACTGCTGATTTGCTTCCAGCCATAAGAAATTTGGGCTAGCGCTTCGGTATAATCGCGTCACCCTGTTGCGGAGGCAAAGATGATGTTACGCAAACTTTTTTTCGCCGTTCTGGTTGTCGGCACTTCTCCAGCCTACGCGGGCCCGTGCGTCAGCGCGACAGCGGCGTGCACGGAATGGGTAAATCTCGGGGGCGGACAATCGAGATCCCTGATTTACCGTACCTACGCGCTGATGGAAAAGAATGAGAGCATCACGCGCGCTGTCATTGTGGTCCATGGTGCGGGACGCGATGCGGACAACTACTTTCGGCACGCGCTAGCCGCTGCGTTCCTTGCCGGTGGTCTCGACGACACGCTTGTGATTTCCCCCCGGTTTGCTTCGAATGATCAGACTGGATGCAAGGATGTTCTAGCTCCGAACGAGGTCAATTGGCCTTGCAACGGCGACAGCTGGCGCTCGGGCGGAACCGCGATCAATGATGAGAAGCTAACATCCTTCGACTTTGCCGATGAACTCCTGCGCCGGGTCGCGCGGAAAGAAATCTTCCCAAACCTGAGGACGATCGTGGTGTCCGGTCATTCCGCTGGTGGCCAGTTCGTGACGCGTTATGAGATGGTGAACCAAGTCCACGATAAACTCGGGACTCCCATCACCTACGTGGTCGCGAATCCTTCCAGCTACGCTTACCTGGATCCGGAACGCCCGAATGCCGAAACGAGGGAATTGCAGTCGTTCGGTGATCGCCGTAACTGCACGACATATGATGATTGGCCGTATGGCCTCAAGAAGCGTTCCGGCTATTCGGCCAAACTTACTGACGAACAATTGAAGAAGCAGCTCCCTGCCCGCCCAGTCACGTACCTGCTGGGCGAGCTGGATACATTACCGCTCGCCGGTTTCGATTCCTCCTGCCCCGCCATGGCGCAAGGCCCAAGCCGCTTGGCTCGCGGTCAGGCTTTCGCCAACTATGTGAACAAGAGATACAACGCCCGGCACACAGCGGTCGTCGTTCCACTCTGTGGGCACAATGCGCGATGCATGTTCACTGCGGAGCCTGTGCTTCCGATCCTGTTTCCGAAACCGTGAAATTGCTCAAGATCCCTGCTTCATCGCCGCCACCTTCGCCAGATCGCGAACCGGCGCGATATCTCCGTGGCCACCCACGACGCGCTCCACTTCGAGTTTTGCGTTGGTGAGCGCGGTGTAGAGCGCGGCCGCGTTCTCAATGCCGTTCGCGTTGGTCGGATCCACGGGAGTTCCCGGCGTGAACAGGTCGCTCACGAATAGGACTTTTTCCTTTGGCAAATATGCCACAAGCATGCCGGCGGAATGTGGATTCGGAATTTCGCGCAGCTCGATCGTTCGCTCACCATCGGTGAGAGATCGGACGTCCTTGATGCCCTCGACATTTGCCGCCACATTGCCCGCTCTCGCAAGCGAATCGGGGCGAATCGTCTTCGGACGCGACAGAACGGTCTTCACGAATTGCACGTTTTCTTCCTGCGTCAGAATGGTCGCACCCTTGGCTGCATACGCTCGAATTCCTCCGGAATGGTCAATATGAAAATGCGTCATCGCCGCGTACTTGATCGGTTTGCCGGGAATTTTGGTTTCGATTGCTTTCATAACGGCCACGGAGCGCTCTTCAAAGAGCGGCGCTTCGATGACAACGATGTGGTCCTTCATCTCCACCGCGAGGCTATGATGCGTGCTTCCCTTCACTTGATATACGCCTTTGGCCACCTCGACCAGATCCACTTTCTGCTCACGGCCAAAATCCTGGTAGCCGACTCCCATTACTACTCTTCGCAGCGGCCACTGTGAAACAATCGGTTCACCATTTGCAGCTTGTGCTTTGATGTCGTCGGGCACGATCAGACCGGCCTCGTTATATTTCGGGTTATTGATCATGTTGCGAACGCGCTCTTCACGGATTTTGTTGCCGTTCAGGAAGAGGGCCATCGTTTGGGGAAGCCGCACTCCGTTGTAGTCTCTCCACTCTGCAAAGGCCAGTTCGTTCAACGTGTCGCCGTAAATGGGATCGTCTTCCGTATAGATCACGCGCATCGGTAGCTTGTTAAAGCTGTCGAAGTGCACCTCGACGGGGAGATTTCCATCTTTATAACGGATGATGTGAATCGTTGCGTTCCCTTCTTTTTTGTCTTCGACGCGAGTCAAATTCGCAGCGCTCTTCGCCGTGTACAGAAGGCGAATTGGAAGCCGGCGCACATCCCTGAGGCGCGTTGCAAGACGGCTCGGGTGCAAGCGCTCTCGCACCGGGTTGCCCTTGGCATCAGGAGTTTCGAGCATCCCAGCGTCGCCGTCGATAATTTCGAAGAATTTCACGGCCTGCGTGTTCGGATATTCGCGTATGCCATCGAAAGAGATCCGCATGCGTTTCTTTTCGAAATCGACGATGATGCCCTGACTGAAACGATTGATGACTCGCGGCTCGCCGTCTGGTTTCACAGCCTGCAGCGGCTCCAAGTCTCCGCCCGCCGTGATGATCTCCTGAGATTTCACCGCGTCCATCGCAGCCCATCCACCCATTGCGCCAGCTGATTGCTCGATCAGTGCGCGTGCTGCATCAGGTCCGGTTGGCGGCGCAGACGAACAAGCGGACAACAGCATCAGCAAAGCCAAGAAGATCGCAAACATAAAATCCTCCTGCGTTGAACGCGAAATTTTTGCCGTTGCCGAGGTATGTTAGCCATGGATGATACGGATTGCATCATTTATGTTTCGGATTCACGCGTGTTCGCTTCCAATTCCGGATACCGCTCCACCAACGGCTGCGGCAACTCCGTCTTCACCGGAATCTCCAATTGAGCGCGCATCATGATGGCATTCGCCACGGCTTTGGCTCCGGGATGGTTGTTAAAGAATACGTATCCGCGTTGGATATCTTTGTTCTCCAGGACGGATTTGAGGCGGATTGCGTACGGCCGTAGCTCTTCGGGCGTGTACAAGTAGTCGTAGCGCTCGTTGCGATGCTCGTGCCGCCACCATTTGTCGAACTTTCGCCCGTGCAATCGGAGATATAAGAATGGTCCAGGCGCCATGTCGAAATCCTGCCGGATCGAGTCCTTGAACTTTGGTTCATCAATGAACGCGGGAACCGCGTTAAGCGACGGCAAATCCGGGAGAACATCCCCCCATGAGCGATGCCGAAGTTCGACGGCTTTTGGATAATCCTCGAACAGATCCAGGAGTGATTTCAATTGATCCATTGTCTGCGGGCTGTGCTTAAAGCTCGCGGGAAACTGAAAGAGAATGCAACCGAACTTGCCGGCCTCAATCAACGGCAATATGCCGTTTTTGAATTCTTGAACTTCTTCAGGCGTCCATTCGCCCTTCTTGTGAGTAAACTGCTGCCAGGCTTTGACTGTGAACTCGAAATTCGCCGGCGTGCGCTTCGCCCAACTTTCTGATGTCTTTGCAGCGCAGGGCCGATAAAACGTCGAGTTGATTTCGACCGTATTGAAATATCGTGAGTAAAACTTCAGCTCATCCGTTTTGGACAGAGGATAGAAGATGCCTGTCCAAGAGCCCGGCCCGGTATTTGGTGGATAACTCCACCCGCTGGTTCCGACCCGCCATATGCCTGTATTATCCTTAGGCTCAATGAAAAGATTGCTCGTTGCCGGATCGCTGCTTTTCTTTTCACTCATCGGCTATATAGCGTATACCGTCGCTACACTTCCGGACGTAACTACGCTAAAAAAGACAAACCCAACAGTCACGGCACTGATTGAACAGCGTGCGGAAGAACATCGCGCGAAGCCGCGGCCGATTCGAACTTGGGTACCCTATAACAGTATCTCGGCCAATCTACGAAACGCAGTGCTGATCGCTGAAGATAGCGCGTTCTTTCAACATTCCGGATATGACATCGACGAAATCAAAGAATCCGTGAAACGAAACTGGCGTGAAAAGCGTTTTGCGCGAGGAGCCAGTACGATTACACAGCAGCTAGCGAAGAATGTCTATCTATCCACTTCCCGGAACCCGCTACGCAAGCTTCGCGAGTTTTTCATCGCGCAAGAGCTCGAGCGCAATTTGCCGAAGCAACGGATCTTCGAAATCTACTTGAACGTCATTGAATGGGGAGATGGAATTTACGGTGCCGAACCGGCAGCGAGACGTTATTTCGGCAAATCCGCTTCAGAGCTTCTCCCGGAAGAAGCTGCCGTATTGGCAGCGATGATTCCGAATCCTCGCCGATACACTCCGGCGCGCAACCTGAAGTATTTGGAAAAGCGAAAGAAGGAAATACTAGACCGCCTGTTGCGATGGAAATACCTTCCGCCTGATGAGTACGAGGCCGCTGTTGTCAGGCCGGTCGTTTTCCGGCAGGCTTCACAGGCTCAGTAGGCGCGGTTTGACGCGGTTTGTCCAAAACGATTATTGCGATAAAAGCCGCGCACATCAGAACGTCGCCCACGATTACCGCCAGCGTAAAATTGTCCATAATTCAGAATTCCCTCGTCCTTATGATATTTTCAAAATAAGTTCAAAACTGGAGCCGCAGTATGGCTCTTATCGATGAATTGACTCAGCGGATCACGGCTGAGTTGCACCGCACTTTAGATCAATGCATCCGGCAAGCACGTTGAGAGCTATGTCGTCGGAGATCATGATCAGACCAAACAGCCCGCCTCGGTCTCTAGCTTCCCTCAACCGAAACGCCGTGGCCGGCCAGCGCGGAGACAGAAGTCCAATAAAACATCCCGCGAGGACCGAAGCCGGACCATTATAAACGCAGTTGCGAAGCTCGGAGAAGCCAGTGTTGAAGAGGTTGCTCGCATGACCGGGATGGATAAACGTGGCGTTGGAAGTTCGCTCCATTACCTTGCTGTCGCTGGAAAGCTGAAACAGTTGGGATCTGGAAGGTACAAAGCGTCGCGCGTGGCACGGGCCGCTTAGCTGTAGGGGCGGTCATAGACCGCCCTACAATTGGGATCACACCGTGAAGCCGCCCGGCTCATCCGGATCTTCGACGCCAAGTTCGGCCTGGTCTTCGGTGAGTTCGTCCTTCGCTACGGGAGTAAAAAATCCTTCGACCAACTCCTGCGCGCGTGGGGCGTCGGCACGTTTGACGAAGACTCGCACCTCATCCAGGTCGCTGAGGGTAGGCCAGGTCGTCGAAACGACATCACCTTGAAGCGTGCAGTCGATGCCGTTGTTCTTGAGCATTTCCTCGATCATTTGCGCTTCGGTGGGCCCGGCGACAGCAACCATTTCCAGCGGGTCGTCATTAGGAAGATCCTTCTCATTCGTCATGATGACTCCTTTTTGCTACCGCCGGGCACTCCGCGCCTCTCGGCGATTAGCTCTGCATAAGTTCGACGGACAAAATCCTGTTCCGAATATCCCAGCTCTGTTGCAAGGTTTGTAATGGCCTCATCGGAAGGCCCTTCAACTTCCAGGTAATTCCCCGCCTCGGTCTCATCCAAGGAGATGTTGAACCCTTCCTTCTCGAAGACGGTCCGGTACTTTGAGTATTCCGTCCGCACTTTGAAACCGACCTCTTCAAGAATACGAATCATTGTGTCGGCATTTTCGATGCGGCATTCGATTTCTTCCCGATGTTTCAATTTCGACGTTGCCAAAATCGGCCCCTTGTAAGTGACCGTTTGGCTCGAGGGCGTCTTGCGAACCCGAAGGAGCTTGCCGAGTTTTTGCAAGTTTCCGGACCCATCATCGAACAGATAATTTTTTTCGCGATGCCGGCCAATGGCAATCCGGAACCCGAGCTTGCGGAGCCTCTCCGTTACCGCTTTCGTATCTTTCACCGCAAACTTGATTTCGATTTCTTCCACACTTTGATTATACGCTGCGAAATTCTGCTAGAATTCGCGCCTATGCGTTCGCTCACCGCGTGCGTCCTGCTTCTAGTCATTCCAATCTCTGCTGCGGCTTGGGGTGAAAAAGGCCATTTGATGATCAACCGGCTCGCCATCGAAGTTGCATCATCAAAGTTGCCGGAATTCATGAATACCGCGCGCGGGCAAATCATCTACAACGCCTACGAACCTGACCGGTGGCGCGAGGAAGGACGCACATCGCCGATGAACATAGCCCAGGCTGCGGATCACTTCTTCGATTCGGAGTATTGGGGAGCCATTTCCACGATCGAGCCGGACAGATACTCCTTCATGAATAAGGTTGCAGCGAAGAACATCGACCTTGTGAAGATTGGATATCTGCCCTATGCGATCCTCGAGAATTACGGAAAACTCGTGAATGCATTTCGCTTTTGGCGAAATGCGAAAACGCCGCAGGACCGAGAGTCTGCGCGCTCAAACGCGGTCTACGTCGCCGGAGTACTAGGGCATTATGTCGGCGACGGTTCACAACCGATGCACATGAGCATTCAATACAACGGTTGGCTGGACACCACCCCGAATCCTAAGAACTACACAAAAGATCGCACCCTCCATAGCCGATACGAAGCCGCCTACGTGAACGCTGCCGTGGAAGCTGCCGTAGTGCGACGCAAGATCCAGCCACCACACCGGCTCAACAATGTGTGGGATTCTATCAAGCAGCATCTGACACAAGCTTTCGCCGACCTCGAACCGATGTACGAACTCGAGAAAACCGGCGAGTTCAATCCCGAACAACCGCGTATGAAAGGAACGGACTTCATCGTGACCGAACTTGCGCGCGCCGCTACGATGCTTAGCAATCTCTGGTATACCGCGTGGGTTGAAAGTGGCGAACCCGTAGCCGACCAGAACGCTAAGGAATGATCAGCCCCCGCGAGATCATCCAAAAGAAGCGGGACCGGCAGCGCCTGAGCTCTCAAGAAATCGAAGCATTCATCCGCGCCTACATGTGCTCGGACGTCGCTGACTACCACGTCGCAGCCTGGCTGATGGCTGTATACCTGAACGGAATGGATATCCACGAAACTCTGGCCTTGACTCAAGTGATGCGCGATTCGGGCAAGAGTTTGAATCTTTCCGCCATCAGGACAAAAAAGATCGACAAGCACAGCACCGGCGGCGTGGGCGATAAGACCTCAATGATCGTGGCAGCCATTGCGGCGGCATGCGGCGTGACCGTCCCAATGATCACCGGCCGCGCGCTTGGACACACGGGTGGCACGCTCGACAAGCTAGAGTCCATACCCGGGTTCGATGCACAGCCCTCGCTTGAGCAAGCTTCGGCTATTCTGAAAAGCGTCGGCGCGGTCATCATGGGACAAACGGATGACCTTGCGCCCGCAGATCGCCGCATCTACGCGTTACGCGACGTGACGGGGACCGTCGAATCAATCCCGCTCATCACTGCAAGTATCCTGAGCAAGAAACTTGCAGAAGATATTGATGGACTTGTCCTGGACGTCAAAACCGGTTCCGGTGCGTTCATGCCAACCCTGGAAAAAGCACGAGACCTGGCGCGATCGATCGTGGATGTCGGCAGCAAAATGAAGATCAGAATTGTGGTGCTCATCACGGACATGGAACAGCCACTGGGCCGAGCCATTGGAAATGCTATCGAAATTCGAGAATGCATCGAGTTTTTGAAGGGCAACACACCGGAGGATCTGGAGACGGTATCGCTCGCACTCGCAGCACACATGATCCGGCTCGGAGGACGCGCAAGGTCGCTCCAGCAGGCCACAAGGATGGCATACGAGACTGCATCGAAGGGTGCTGCTGCCAGCAAGTTCAAACAGATGATCCGATCTCAGGGTGGAGATGAACGCATTCTGGATGATCCCGATCTCCTGCCGCGGACCCCTTCTGTTGCGGAATTTCGATCACGATCCCACGGCTTCGTGACACGATGCGATGCTAAGCTCCTGGGTCTGGCAGCAAACGCCCTCGGCGCCGGGCGCACGCGCGTTGATGACACTGTTCATCCGGCAGTGGGGCTCTATCTCGAAAGAAAGACCGGCGACCAGGTGAAACGGAACCAGGTTCTCTGCCACATCTATTGGGATGACGAAAAACGTTTACAAAGCGCCATGCCGCTCATTGAAGAAGCATTTGACGTGCAAGCGCGGCCTCCCAAGCCTCGGCCGCTGATCCATGCGGTGCTCGAAGGGTAGAGATGAAATTTGAATTTGTAGAACAAGCAAAGAGCTATCTGTTGGACAAGATGGGCGCGATCCCTGAGGTCGCGGTCATCATGGGCAGTGGTCTTTCGGCAGTCGACGAAATCCTTTTGGGACCACAGCGGATTCATTACGTTTTGATCCCTAACTTTCCGGTGCCGAAGGTTGCGGGCCATCGTGGTCAGGTTGTGTTTGGAAAGGCCGGGAATCTCCACGTCGTGGTTTTTGAAGGACGAGTTCACTATTACGAAGGAAACACGATGGCGGAAGTTACTTTTTGCACCCGCGTGATCGGCAGATTGGGAACAAAAAATTTAATCCTCACGAACGCATCAGGCGCCATCAATCCGAATTTCATTCGCGGCAATTTGATGATCATCGCAGACCATATCAATCTCATTGGAGTAAATCCGCTCACCGGCCCGAATGAGGAGCGATGGGGGCCGCGCTTTGTTGATCAGACCGAGGTTTACGATCATCAACTACGACAACAGCTGAAAACGGCCGGGGAATACTGCGGAATTAACATGTGCGAAGGAGTGTACGCTGCCATGGCAGGCCCAACATACGAAACGCCGGCTGAGATTCGATATCTGCGGACCATCGGCGCCGATGCCGTCGGGATGTCCACAGTCCCGGAGGCGATCGCCGCCCGGCATATGGGCATGAAGGTGGCCGGTCTTTCGATGCTGGCCAATGTGGGCGCCGGGATTTCTGATAAACCAATCAATCATTCTGAAGTACTGGAGGCCACAGCTCAGATGAATGCGGATTTGGGAACGCTCCTTCAGCGCTTTTTCGATAAGTATGAGTCCTGAACTCATCGCGAAAGCGACTGAAGCGCGGAAGATGGCGCTCGCGCCTTATTCCGGCTTCACGGTCGGCGCTGCAATGGCGACGCCGGATGGTCGAATCTATACCGGCTGCAATATTGAAAATGCTTCTTACGGCTTGAGCATCTGTGCCGAACGCGTCGCGTTGTGGAAAGCATTGAGCGAAGGCGCGCGGGAGTTTCGTGCGATGGTGATTGTCACCGACGCGGAAAAACTGACCACACCGTGCGGGGCTTGCCGGCAACTGCTCTGGGAATACTGCGGCGATATCCTGATCCACTTGCATTCACTCAAAGGCGCGGACGAAGAATACCGGCTTGCCGATTTATTCCCCGTTCCATTTGACAGCGGCAGCTTGTAGAGGAACTCACCTCGGCGTTTCTGAAGCAAAAAGAGCTGAAAACTAGTGCAATCAGCAATATAATGCCCACCGCACCTGCTCTTCGAATGGGTCAGGTGGGTGTTCCCGTCGAGATGCATGACAACAATCGGTAAGTACAAGCTGGAAGCTGAGATAGGTCGCGGCGGTTTCGGTCGAGTATATCGAGCCTACGATCCGACGGTCGGGCGCAGTGTAGCGATTAAGGTCTTAATCAGCGACAAGAACGAGGATCTATTAGCCCGATTCCGGCGTGAAGCTACTGCCACAGGGAAACTCCGGCACAAGAACATCGTCACGGTCTACGAATATGGAGAGCACGAGAACACTCCATATCTCGTCATGGAATATCTCGAAGGCGAGGACCTCAAGGCCGCCATTCCCGCCGGTCACATCGCAAGCCTTGTTGAAAAGACCTCGATCATGAGTCAAGTGGCTGAGGGTCTGCAGCACGCCCACCACCATGGAATCGTTCATCGAGATGTTAAACCCGCCAACGTCATGGTTTTGAGCGATGCCACGGTCAAAATCATGGACTTCGGAATAGCGCGAGTCCTGAGTGAATTTACGACACGTCTCACGCGGCACGGCGATGTCGTCGGTACCCTCTCTTACATGGCTCCCGAGGTGTTTCAAGGCGCGGAAGTGGACGAGCGCTGCGACATTTTCTCATTCGGCACGATCTATTACGAACTGGTCGCCGGCAAACATCCTTTCGGGACCGATGAGCCGGCCCGCGTCATTTACAACATCACTTCAACACAACCGCCGCCGGTAAGCACCCTGGCGCCCGATTGCCCGCCAGCGCTGGAGCAATTGATTGCGCGCGCCATGCACAAAGATCGCGAACTGAGGTATCAGACGCTGGAAGATTTGCTGTTTGACCTGATGCCAATCCGGTTACAACTGCAATCGATCGAAGCTCAGAACCTGATTCGAAAAGCCGAAACCCTCGTTCATGACAGGCAGATCCGCGAAGCTCAAACCGTAGTCCGGCAAGTATTGCAGCTCGACCCAAACAACACGTCCGCGCGCGAGCTCCGCGAGCGAATTAATCGCGAAATTCAGATGCAGGCCACGCGTGAGCGATGTGACCAGCTGATCGCTTCGGGAACTGACCTGCTCCAATCCCTTCAGTATGCCAAGGCAGCTGAAGCATTCGAAACCGTGCTTCGCTTCGACCCGAGTAACATCCAGGCGCAAAATCTGCTGGAGCAAGTCAGGACCGCCGCAAAAAAGCGTGAGCGCGCTGAAGCGCTGCTGGCGCAGGCCAGACGGGAACTCGAAACGGACCAACTCACGGATGCTTACCGGAGCATACTGGAATGTCTTCAATACGCTCCCGACAGTAAGGAAGCCGCGGCGCTCCTGGAAAGGATCCGCGGGGCAATCAAGGTTCGAGAGCGTCAGCGCCGTCTGACCGAGGGCTTGGGCCGCGTGCAGGAAATGCTTCGAACGAGTCGGCCTGAGGAAGCGGAAACGCTGCTGTCTGATCTTGAAATCAGCTACCCGGCCGAGCCTCGAATTCGGCAGCTGATGATCGAAGTCGCCTCCGCCATCGAGCAGGAGAGGCGGCGGCAGCAACTCCTTGAAAGGATGAACGCCGCCCGGAACCTCACAGCTGAGAAAAAATGGGCCGATGCGCTCAGCTTGCTTAATCGGCTGCTGAAGGACTTCCCGGACGAAGACGAGGTGCGCTCACTTTCCGCTTACGCTCATGAGCAGCTTCAGTTGCAGCGCAAAGCGCAAGATTTGGAACGGATACTACGAGACGCACGTACTGCGAACGAGCATCATGACTTCGAGCGCGCTCTGGATTTACTTGACGAAGGGCTGCGTACGTACCCCGGCGAATCGTCTCTCAAAACGATGCTGGCCCGTACAGAAGAGCTGCGAACCGATTATCAACGACAGATTGCGCTTCGAGCGGCACGGGAACGGGCAACGGAACTTGCAGCCGCCAACGACTTTTCTGCGGCCCTCGCTGTGATCGACTCGACTGCCGCAACGTGGCAATCCGAGGAATTGCAGGAGCTTCGCCGGCGCATCCAAACCAAACGTGAAGAGTTTGAGCGCGCCCAAGCCATTGCCACGGCCTGCGCTTCAGTGAAGGCATCACTCGAGCGGCAGCTGTTCGAAGAGGCCCTTACCGCTGCTCAGCAGGCGCTCGCGAGATTTCCTGGAGAACCGGGACTGACAAGCCTCGCCGGCACCGCACAGGCGCGTCTTGCAGAACAACGGCGGAATGCACGGATCAAAGCCATTCTCGACGAAGCTACAACCAATGCCGCGGAAGATCGATTCTCTGAGGCATTAGAACTCCTACGAAGGGCACTCGCAGACTTCGCCGGGGAGCCGTCGCTGACACGGCTGTACGAGCGCATTCAAGCTCAACAAGAGCAGTTTGAGCGGCAACAAGCTGTGGCCCGCACTGCAGCAGCCCTCCAGGACACAATTAAGAAGGGCGATTACGAAGAAGCTGTGAGGGCAGGCCGTGTGGCTCTGACGAAGTTTCCGGGCGAACCTGTGCTTACGAGACTCGTCGACGCCGCAGAACAATCTCTGTTACAGCAGAAACGCGCGCGGCGGATCGCAAGTGTACACGAACAAGCGAAATCGCTGGCTTCTGCTAAGGATTTTCAGGCCGCATTACAGCTCATACGAAATAGCCTTCGCGAGCTTGGTTCCGAGCCTTCGCTCGAGGCTCTTGCGCATTCTATCGATGATCTGCGACAGGAACATGAGGAGCAGGAGGCGATACGAGCTGCTGTTGGCGATGCTAAGGAGATGCTGGGCTCGAAGGATTATTCGGG
The DNA here is from genome assembly GCA_003222755.1 of Acidobacteriota bacterium. GTDB lineage: Bacteria > Acidobacteriota > Terriglobia > 20CM-2-55-15 > 20CM-2-55-15 > 20CM-2-55-15. The sequence goes on along the minus strand of QHXA01000096.1, from coordinate 9,015 downwards.
AGCCGTCGTATTACTCGAACAAGCACTAGAAAAATATCGCGGCGAGAGGGCAATAGAAAGCTTGTTGGCTGAAGCTCGCGAGCAACTGGCTCTGCAGCGCCAGTCCGACGCTATCGACGCAATCCTTGGCAAGGCCAGGGAACTTCTGCAGGGCCGAGAGTTCCAGGCCGCATTGGCGATGGTCCGCTCTGGTATCAAGGAGTATCCGGATGATTCGCGGCTGGCGGCAATGGCCGCGGAAATCAAGACCGTTATCCTCGAGATGGAGAAACAGCGCGCAATCCGCAGCACACTGGACAGTGCAGCTGCGCTGCGGGACCGAGGAGAATTCAGCAAAGCCGCTCAACTGCTGGAGCAGGGACTTCTGAAGGCGCCTGGCCAAACCGAGCTTCAGGAAGAACTCGCCCGGCTCAAAAAGAGAATCGCTACACAGCAGCAAGTGAACGCCGTGCTTGATGAAGTTTGCGAGCTGATGTCGCGCGGCGGGTTCGATGAGGCTCTTGACAAGGTCCATCGCGCTCTCATTCTGTTTCCGAGAGAGCTCGCGCTGTCTTCTCTGCTTGAAGAAGTCAACGCAGCTCAGCGCTCTCACGCCCTGGCCGCCGCATGTCATGACGTTGAGGCGCTTCGCTCTGCGGGAGACCTTGTCGCAGCCAATCGCCGCGTACGTGAGGTGCTTGCCGAATTTCCCGATGAACCCACTGTCCTAGCGCTGAAATCACGTATTCAGTCCGAGATGGCCGAGCAGCAGAAGCGCCAAATCGCGGCCAGCATGACAGTCGAGATCCGGCAGTTGCTCGATCAGCAAAAGGTTGACGATGCCATCGGTAAATTGGAAAACGCATTGCGCCAATTCCCGGGCGACAGCGAACTAGCAGCTCTGCTGGCATATAGTAACGAAATCGTCGGCGCCCGCAGGCGCGCGGACGCAATCAGCGACTTAGCGAGGAGAGCGAAGGCATTGCTTCAGACTGGTAAGCCTCGCGAGGCCGAAAGCCTGCTGAAGAATGCGGTCAGGCAGTATTCTGACGAGGAAGGTTTTCAGCCATTACTGAAACGCGCGAAGGACGAAGTTGCTGCGCTGGAGAAACGAGAACAAGCGGCACGTGCCGAGCACACCACTGTAATTTCTGAAGCGAAACCGGCGGTGGAGACCCGCAGCGCCGTTCGAAGCGACGTCCGCGATCGTGCCGCGGTGCCAACACCTGGGCCTGCCTTAGGCGCAAGAGTCCGGAATCCCCAGCGCCTTGCGCGAGCATACGCAGCGGCCATCGGCCTGATTCTGGTTCTGATTATTGGCGGCTTTCTCGGTTGGACGCTGTTTCGTGGCCCCGGTGGGCCGGATTACCGGCAACAATTGACCTCAGCCGAGTCGCTCGTCAAACAGAGGGATTTCGCGAAGGCGATAGAAGTCTTACAGCAGATTCCATCAAGCTCCCCGGTTTACAAGCAGGCTCGAGACCTCCTGACGACGGCCAGGAATGAAGTCGAAAAACAAAGAAATATTGAAGCCCTGATCGCGCAGGCGACAGAGCTACACAAACAGAAGCAATACGAAAAAGGTCTCGCCACCATCCAAAAAGTGCTTGATGCGGATCCTTCCAATCAGGCAGCGAAGTCAATCCGCGAGAGCATCGAGAAAGAGATCGAGATTGAGAAAGAGATTTTCACCAAGAAAACTGACGAGGAAAAGATCGCCTTCATCAGAGAAAGTGTGGCGAGAGCGCAGGAATTGTTTAACACTGGCAACTTTGAAGAGGCACTGACATATGTCGAGGCGGTCCTAAATAGGGCTGATGATCGAACCGCCGCAAATCTGAAGCGGCGCATCGTGAATCAGCTCGAAGCGGCCGCAAGGATGAACTCCGAACTTATCCAGTGGGAGCAGGCGAAAGCAGCCGCCGTAAGCGCGCGGGCGCCTGAATTCGACCCGCCTCGGTTTGCGGCCGCTCAGCGTGCCGAAGAACTAGCTCTGCGTCAACAAAACGCGAAGCAATTCGATCAAGCTGCAAGGAGGTTTGCTGAAGCCGCGGGGTTGTATCGCGACGCGGAGCGAACCGGCCTTCAGGCCATAGCCGCCCGACGAAAGGAGACGGCCGACCAAATCCAAGTTGAGCGGAGCCAGGCCGAAGCGGCCCATACTCGATACGAGCAGAATCTCACCAAGGCTCGCGGGGCGGAAGCTGAAGCGAAGGCCGCCGACGGTTTTCGGACAGCCGTCCGATTGGCTCAAGATGCCCAGGCGAAATACGATCGCGGTGACTTTGTCGGCGCACGCACCCAATTTGATGTCGCCTCAACGGCGATGTCGCGAGCTGTGGACGTGGCAACCCAAGCTGCAGCAGCCGCAGCAGCTGCTGCTCAGGCTCAGGCTCAACGTGGTATGGAGGCGGCTCGGACCGAAATGGAAACGGCCAAACGCGGAGTTCCCGCAGGAGACGCACGAGCATCTCAAGAAGAAGCCCGCGCCCGGCAGCTTGTTGATGCGGGAAAGCTAGCCGATGCTACCGCCGCGTACCAAAGTGCAGCCTCCCTCTTTCGCGATGCTGCGCGACAAAGGGACAACCCGCCAAGGGGGGAAAACGAGCAGCAGGCAATCCGCACGGCGCTGGATCGCTATAAAGCCGGTTACGAACGAGAAGATATCAATGCCATCCGCGCGGTTTTTCCCAATCTCGGTGGCATGGAAGAAACCGCAACTCGTAATAACTTCGGAATCGCGCGGTCCATCGAGATGCAACTCTCCGTGACTGGAATTCAGATTTCGGGGGAAACGGCGACGGCAGCGGCGCAACAGCGGCTCAATATCCGTACGACAGATAATAAGACCCTGAATGCCCAGACATCCATTGTGTTCAACTTGCGAAAAAGAAACGGCTCTTGGTTCATCGAGAGCATCGTTCGGTAGTGTAGCTAACTTCGTTGGTGTACTCACGGAAGGGAGAACTGTATGCGGAATAAAGTTCCTGTGCTAGTGCTGTTATGGCTGCTGTTTTTGAACATCAACAGTGGATTGGCGGAAGAGCTTGGCACAATCTTTAAAAATATTTACGGCCCTAAAGGGCTGGTCGTTGATAGCGAGGCGGTACTGAATCCTGGCGACCAAGAGCACTTTGCGCATTTTAATAGCTCGTTCCAATCGAGTTTCAATCTGTTCAATATTGCAATGGCAAGCCAGCTGACTGCGGTTCCTCTTCCGTCTCCCGCTTCAGGTTTTACTTATGTTTTCCGTCCCGAGACTGGAGCATTTGCGCGATCGACTCAGAGCTTCGGTCCAATTCTCGCAGACCGTGCCGAGACCCTCGGCCGCCGTCGATTCTCTTTGAGTTTCAATTATCAGCGCTTCTCATTCGATTCCATCGAGGGCGTCGATCTCAAGTCCGTCCCCGCAGTATTTACTCATGACGATCGTCAACTCGGTGGCGGTAGATTAGACGTGGTTACCACCGACAACTCGATCAAAGCCACCGTCGGGCAGTTCACCGCTTTTTTCAATTACGGCATCACCGATCGGCTGGATGTATCGGTCGCTGTTCCAACCGTCAAAACGACTCTGTCCTTGACCTCGAATGCTACGATCCAACGCCTAGGGACGACGGACCCGAAGGTCCACTTTTTTAGAGACGCGAGCGGCGGCATTGGGAACTTCAGATCCTTCACAAGTAGTGGATCTAAGACGGGCATCGGGGACCTCATCTTCAGGACGAAGGGAAACGTTCTTAGGCGTGAACATACCGGAGTGGCATTGGGTGTGGACTTCCGAGCGCCCACCGGCGACGAGAAGAACCTGCTGGGTTCCGGAGCCCCCGGGGTTAAGCCGTTTGCTGTGCTGTCGTATTCCTATAAACGGATCGCACCGCACGTGAATGTAGGCTATCAATGGAACGGCAAGAGCATTCTTGCTGGCGACGTGGCAACGCAGACGAAGGCCGATCTGCCGGATCAGGTTCTGTACACCGCCGGTCTAGATGTCGGTGTCGTGCCACGGCTCACCGTCGCATTCGATGTGCTCGGACAACGCGTCATAGACTCGCCAGAGCTCGTTCGAGTGAACCAAAGCTTCTCGAGGTTAGTTGGACCCGCAGCCACTTTCCCAAACATTCAGTTCAACCAGAAACGAAGCTTTAACATAATCAACGGAGCAATCGGGTTGAAAGTCAACCCCGCACCTCATTTGCTCATCGGGGTGAACGCTCTTTTTAAGATGAACGATTCAGGACTGCGAGATAAGGTGACCCCCCTGGTTGGCATCGAGTACAGCTTTTAAGCAACTATGACGCTGCGCACCGCGGAGCGGTGCGCCTCAAGTTTGTCCATTTTGCTTATGCCGGAGGCGTATCAGGAAATTAGCCGCGGGTTAAGCGAGCGGGAGCGAGCGCAACCCGCGGTTGTCAAAACCAAAAACAGCCGCACCCTGGAAACGGTGCGAGGAGTCCTCCACACCCCTTCAGGGCCCGGATTCCTGAGTTGTTCGACGGTATTCCCAGGGGTACGCCAAAAACGCGTACCCCTGGCTAATTTCCGTGCACCGCTCCGCGGTGCGTTTGTACGCCTCCGGGATGTGCAAAATGGAGAAACCCTCAGGCGCACCGCGGAGCGGTGCACAGCACGAGCTTCTATTCGATTATCCCGCAGGCGATCCGCGGACCGCCGCTAATGCCGGAACCAGCAGCTCCAGGGCCGCCCAAATCTTCATGCAGATGAACGATCACCGCGCTGCCGTTCGAATCAAACACGGTCAGTGGGCCCGGCGATAGCGTAATACGGCTGGTTGTATATTCCAGATGCCCAACACCACTCTCGTTGACTTCAAGGTTGGGCAAATCGCCCATATGGAAGGGATGATTTGTGTCTGGGTTTGAATTACCATTCGGACCAGGATCGAAATGACCACCGGCGCCACCGAATGCAACCGTGGTATTCGCGCAAGACCCGTTTTCATGAACGTGGATGCCATGCCGGCCCGGTGGCAGGCCGGTAATATGCGCCAGAACGTGTACGGTGGTGACGGGTGAATACTTGTCGGCCGGTTCCTGCGTAAACGTCACCACACCAGCAATGCCCGATCCGGGCGCTCCTTGTATGTTTGCTTGTGCACGAAGGACCTTACCTTCAGGACTCGTGCTGTAGCTCTTCGCAGAGATTCCTATAGCGATTCCAAGAACAACAACTCCCGTAACAAATTTACTCACGTGGTGCATAGCCTGGTTCCTCCCTAGAATGTTTCGTCAAATCCGTTTTGTCGTGGCTCTTCACGATTGCGTGAGAATAGGCCAAATAAGGGTGGGGTGCAACATGGAAGCTTCGGAAGGAATGTTGGGCTGAGATCAACGAATGCCAAATTAAATTCACATTTTAGTTTGGCCCAGTCGCTGTCGAACGTTGACCTATTCGTCCTCCGGCGCGGGAAGCACGCCCGTTTCGATGGCCAGGCGCAATTGCTCGGACCTGCCATCCCAGGCTGCCTGATACGTGGGTTCCAGCGGCGTCATGATGTGCAGATCGTTGGTCAAAAAAAAGCGGCATATCCGGCCAGGACATCCCCGACGCCGACTGGTTCAACGTAGGCGGCGCGCACGCCGAAAAAAGCTCGGGTGGACAGGCGGAAGTTGCCTGCTCCCAGCAGTTCGAGGATTTGATATGTGCCGATAGTTGAACCCGAAGAAAGCGTCATAGGTCTTTTAACGGATCGCAGTCTTGCTTTTCAGCTCACTGAACCAGTTCAGCACGAGGTTGTAGTGTGTCGTCGGCGACCCAACCGGTGGACCAAACTCGAAGACGAAGTGCCGGCCGTCGGGCATGATGTCGAAGTAGCGAGCTTGGGGATCGACTTCAAGGTCTTCGAATTTCGGCACAGTAAAGAGGACTCGATCGCGGCCGGAGGCATTGCCTTGACCGTCCAGTGAAATCGCCGCGACTTGCTCTCCCTTCAGAAAGAACAGTTCGCCCCCGCTTGGCGCCCAGACCGGCCTGACTCCACCTGCTGATGACAATTGCTTTCGTCCGCCGGACGAATTCATCGGACGGATAAAAATCTCGGGCTGCCCCGTTTCATTGGAGACATACGCGAGCCAGTGTCCATCGGGGGAAAATCTGGCGTCCGATTCGTCGGCATCGGTCGCCAGCAACTCCTGCGGTTGGTGATTGCCATCGAGCGGCATCAACCAGATGTCCCGTTGACGTGAAGGATGGATTTCCACAAAGGCCATGAGTTTGCCGTCCGGCGAGAATGAAACCGGATACCGCGGATATTCACCGCGAGTGAGTTCTTCTCGTTGTCCGGTGCCGTCCGACGATTTCCAGTAGATCGTCCCTGTGCGTGTTCCAAATGCGATTCGCTTGCCGTCGGGCCTCCACAGCGGAAAGATTTCGTCGAGAGGCTCGAAGGTCAGCCGAAGCGGTGTACCGCTGGCAATGTCGTAGAGCCAGATGTCGTCGTTGACGGAGAAGACTCGCGCCGCAATGGATCTGCCATCGGGTGATATGGAAAACTCGTCAAGATTGCCGTGGGCCGCCGGAACAGGCTGGACGTTTCCCTTGAGATCGACGATCCCAAAGATGCGGTCGGCTTTGCGTCCGGATTCGGGCTCATACACCAGGGTTCCGTTATCTGAGATCGAGTAGTTGGAGCCGCCCCACGCTTTCTCAATACCGTTAATTACCGGAACCGGTGTGCCCGTCACAGCCAGTTTCGACAAATCGAATGGAAGGGCAAGCAACGCGCCCTCGCGGATATAAACGATTTGTCCTGTAGGAAGGTACCGGGGATTGCTGCCTCCCTGTATCAGGATCCGCGGTTCGCTTGTGCCGGGTGCCAGAACTGCAACGTCCAAATCGTTTGCTGAGACGGCATGGCCGGATGCCAGCGTGAACAGAATACCCTTCGCGCCGGGAAGGATCTGGGGGTCCGAATAAGAAACCCTGTCCTTGTCCACATCGGTTTTCACGACTGGCTCTGGCGTCCCTCCGTTGGCCGGCATACTCCATAATCCGCCGTTGTAGTCGGGCACAAATACGATCATGTCGTCCGCGCCCCAATCGCCTCCGTAGAATGCCGTACCGGCCAGCTTGCAGATCGTAATGGGCGATCCACCGCTCACTGCGACTTTCCGCAATTCCTGTCCCTGGCCAAAAGCAATCCACTGGCTGTCGTGCGAGAAGAAGGGAGCCCTCGCGTCCTCTGTGGTATCGATCAGTTTTCCTTCTGATTCTCCAAGCGAGCGAACATACAGTTGCCGCTTCTCACCACGGTTTACGACATAGACAATTTTTTTGCCGTCCGGCGAGATTGTCAGGCGGTGATTTGCATTGATGTACGAGATCGATTGGGTTTGAAGGGCTAATGTGAAGCTCAGATGCAGAGGCGACGGAGTGTCCGGCCAAATCCGCGTGAAAATCCATCCAAACGCACTGGCGATCGCAAGGCCTGCCAGGAGCGCCAGAACGATAGACCTCGAGCGGCGGCCCTTAGAGGAAATGGCATTGTCGACCGTGTCCCCCGCAGCATCGTCAATTTCGATGCGCACGTCGGCCGCGTCATGCAAACGTTGCCGCGAATCCTTGCGGAGGCAACGCTCGAGCAGCACGCGAATTCGCCGTGGCGTCGCGGCAGGAAGCGCCCCCCAGTCGGGATCTCCGCGAAGAACGACTGCAATGGTGTCTGAAACATTCTCGCCCGCAAACGCCTGCATGCCGGTCAACATCTCATAGATCACACAACCCAACGCCCAGATATCGGTACGCCTGTCGACGGGTTTGCCGCGAGCTTGTTCCGGACTCATGTAGGCGGCTGTACCGAGGATGACCCCGTGGGCGGTTGCGCTCATCAGCGTTGGTGAATTCGAAGCGTCAGTCGAAGATGCAGTGCTCTCGAAAATCTTCGCTAAGCCGAAGTCGAGGACTTTCACCTTTCCGTCAGCCGCTATCTTGATGTTGGCCGGCTTCAGGTCCCTGTGAATGATTCCTCCTTGATGCGCCGCCTCGAGGGCTTCCGCAACCTGACGCGCGATCCGAAGCGTTTCCTCAATTGCAACAGGACCGCGATTCAAGCGCTCGGCCAACGTTTCTCCCTCGATCAGTTCCATGACCAGGAAGTGACGTCCTCCTTCCTGCCTGAAATCGTGAACAATGGCGATGTTGGTGTGATTCAAAGACGCTAGAAGTTCGGCTTCACGCTCGAAACGCAAAATACGTTCTGATTCATACGCCAAGGCTTCGGGGAGAACCTTGATCGCAACCGCACGCTTCAGTTTCGAATCGTGCGCACGATAAACTTCGCCCATCCCACCGGCGCCAATCAAACTGACAATTTCATAGGAACCAAGCCGTGTGCCGGCCGCTAATGGCATGCGGCGTATTATCAATTCATAAAGGGACCACCGCAAGCGTCGAGTTTTCACGACTTCCCTGGGATCTCAACATCAGAAAATCGTGTGTTCGCGGCGTGAGATAATGCCGCATATGGCGCGACGTAGTGAAACGGTGAAAACCGACTCCAAGAAAAGGAGGAAACTGAAGGCAACAAGGAAGCTCCTTGCGCCCGGCCCTCGGACTGTTCGCGCCTGGTTCGATACTGTGATCAATCCGCTCCTCAAAGGTCTTACCGAGGAGCGTTCGCGTCTTCTCCACCTGAACTGGACTTTTCAATTTAGGCCGGCCGCCCTAGAATCAATTTGGCCTGCCGAACACTACGTGCCTTCTAATGCGCGAGCAAACTTCCAACAGTTCTTGGAATTTTATGATTCGGTTAAGGAAGACGTCGATCAGCACGATCACTTGGTGGCGTCCCTGACAGAGGCTTGTCAAAAGCTGCATGAAACGTTAGTCAAACGGTCTCGTTTGCCGGAGCTTTATAGAGAATTGACTTCCGAGCAGTCATTGCGGTCCGCGTTGGAAAAACACCGGCGCGCACACATCCTATCAGGTCGAAACTCGACGCAAGAGGATCTTATATCTGAAATTTTCGGAGGCTATCCTCCATCTGATCATCTTGCGATTCTTGCACAGTACATCGTC
>QHXA01000035.1:19886-20504 GCA_003222755.1 Acidobacteriota bacterium | reverse complement strand
ATGGTCGCCTTCTTTTCTCGCAGCTTTTCTAATACTTCCGAGTTCGTGATGGAATTCAGGCCTTCATACTTAACACTGCGGATCGTCTTCTTTTCCTTCACCCAGAACGTGATGATCTTGCCCGTTTTGCCATCTTCCTCTTCAACGCGGATGTCATCGAAATGTCCCTGGGCATACAACCTTTTCACGTCGCCTCGGATTACATCCATATTTAGGCGATCGCCGGCCTTCGTCTGGAGTTGATATTTGATTGTGTTTGTAGGAATCCTGCGGTTGTTATTGACGCGAACGTCTTCAACGCGATTCGGATCGAAAGTTTGCAGCGTTTGTGGCTCGACAACGCCAAAAACCAGAGCCAGCAACACTGTAAGGACCATCATCACTCCTCCGATCAGGGGATTTTACTACACAAATGCGGGGATTAGACTTGGCTTTGAGGGGTTTGGTAATAGCCACAAAAAGGCACAAAACCCACAAACTATTTTGTGAACCTTGTGCCTTTTTGTGGCTATCGGTTTACATCGACAGAGGCACGCCAACTTCTTCGCGATCGCGATCGAATGGACGATACCAGAGTTGGCCTCCGTCCATGTAAACCTCAACTTTTGATAGTTCCTT
>QHXA01000035.1:14958-19851 GCA_003222755.1 Acidobacteriota bacterium | reverse complement strand
GTGGATCTTCGATGTACCGCTGAATCGCACGACGCAGCGGGCGGGCGCCGTAATTCTTATCCCGGCACGCCTTATCGAGTATCCACTGTTTGGCGTCCTCGGTAATCGTGACCTCGAGTCTCTTGTGCGCGAGATTGTCATTGAGCTGGCAGATCATCATATCGACGATGCGGCTCAAATCGGTGTTCGTCAGCGAGTTGAAGATGATGATTTCGTCCAACCGGTTGATAAATTCCGGATTGAAGAGCCGTTTCACTTCCTGCATGACCGCATCTTCCATCTTCTGAGCTGTCGCCTCTTCACTCGGTCCCTGGAAGCCGAGACTCGTGTGCTTGGACAGGAAGCGCGCGCCGATATTCGACGTCATGATGATGATCGTGTTCTTGAAGTCAATGGTGTTGCCCAGCCCATCCGTCAGATGGCCGTCTTCAAACACCTGCAACAGGATGTTGTAAACGTCCGGATGCGCCTTCTCGATTTCATCAAGCAGAATGACCGAATACGGATTCCGCTTCACACGTTCTGTGAGCTGTCCGCCTTCCTCATATCCAACGTAACCCGGGGGAGAGCCGATCAGTTTCGATACGGAGTGCTTCTCCATGAACTCCGACATGTCGAACCGGATAAGCGACTTCTCGCTGCCAAAGAGGAATTGCGCCAGCGTTCGCGCCATCTCCGTTTTTCCGACGCCGGTTGGTCCAAGAAACAAGAACGAGCCTGCCGGCCGATTCGGGGACTTTAAACCGGCACGCGAACGGCGTATGGCCCGCGCCAAGGCGTTAATCGCCTGATCCTGGCTGACAATACGGCGATGCAGTTCTTCCTCAATGCGAGACAAACGCTGCATTTCTTCTTCTTTGATGGAATTGACCGGAACGCCAGTCCAGCGCGAGACTACGTCCTCGATATCCGCCTTGGCGACGACGCTCATGCTGGTTGTCTCACTGATGTTGAACTTCTCGCGAGCATGCCGCAGGTTTTCGCGTTCGAGTTGTTCCTGATTTTTGTAGTGCTCGGCCTTTTCGAAGTCCTTACTCGAGATCGCGCTTTCCATTCGGGCGACGATAAATTTGATCCGCCGCTCGATGTCTTTCATTTCCGATGGAAGTGATGCCTGCCGCAACTTGACGCGTGCGCCGGCTTCATCGAGTAAGTCAATGGCTTTATCCGGCAAGAACCGGTCGGGGATATACCGGTTCGAGAGATACACAGCGGACTCAATTGCTTCGTCTGTGTAACTCACCATGTGAAATTTCTCATACCGCGATTTCACGCCCTGCAGAATCCGCACGGCTTCGTCTTCGCTCGGAGCGCCGACTTTCACAGCCTGAAAGCGGCGTTCGAGAGAGCGGTCTTTTTCGATCGACTTGCGGTACTCAGCGGGAGTGGTTGCGCCGATGCATTGGATCTCACCGCGCGAGAGTGCGGGCTTTAAGATATTCGCCGCATCGAGCGACCCCTCAGCAGAACCCGCGCCGACCAATGTGTGCAACTCATCGATGAAAACGACCGTGTTTGGATTATCGACGAGTTCTTTCATGATGGTCTTGAGGCGTTCTTCAAACTGCCCGCGATACTTCGTTCCGGCTACGATCAACGAGAGATCCAGCACAAGGATGCGCTTGTCCGCAAGAAACGAAGGAACTTCGCCGTCAACGATCCGTTGCGCGAGGCCTTCGACAATCGCGGTCTTTCCGACGCCAGGATCGCCAATCAGTACGGGATTATTTTTCGTGCGGCGGCACAAAATTTGAATCACGCGATCGATTTCATTGTCACGCCCGACCAACGGATCGAGCACGCCGTCCATTGCGGCCTGCGTCAGATCCCGAGAGAATTCGCTCAAGAGCGGCGTTTCTTTCGGTTTGATTAAGGTTTGCCGATCGACAACAGAGCGAGCCAATTCCTCACGAATCGCATTCAACCGAAGCCCGCGTTCGTGAAGGATTTCCGCCGCCACACACTTCTCTTCGCGAAGGATTCCGAGCAATAAATGCTCGGTTCCAATATGCCGATGATTCAAGCGTTCGGCCTCTTCGGCGGCGTATGCAAGAATGCGCTTGCATTCATTGGAAAGGGGTAAATCGATAGACGTAGAGACCTTCTCGCGAATCGTCGTCCGGCCTTCGATCTCCTTGCGGATGCTTTCGATAGACGAATGATTTCGCAAGAAACGGTTGGTCAGGTTTTTGTCTTCGCGAATGAGGCCCAGCAGTAAGTGCTCGGTCTCAATAGTCGTGCTACCAAATTGGCTGGCTTCGTAGCGAGCGAAGAAGATAACCCTCCGGGCTCTCTCAGTATATCTTTCGAACATAGTGTTTTAATTCTCTCAGCGCCGGGTTTTACGGCTGTTCCGATTCTAAACGATGCGCGTAAGTCGAACAATACCGAAATTTTATGCCGTTCTGCGGAAAACGCCAGCATCGAGTTCCCAGACCTCATCGCACCGGACTGCGATGCGTTCATTATGAGTGACAATGATCGAAGTCAGATCTCTTTCACGATGCAACTCCCGCAGCATTTCAAATATATGCTCCCCTGTCCGATGGTCCAAGTTCCCGGTCGGCTCGTCCGCCAGCAGGAGCTCTGGACCTCCGACAAGTGCTCGCGCAATCGCGACTCTTTGCTGCTCGCCGCCGGAAATCTCACCGATTTTGTGATCCAGCCGATGGCCGACGCCGACTCGCTCCAGAATCTGGCGCGCCGCGGCTTCGGTTTCAGCTCGGTTGCCGGCACGGATCAGTCTCGGCATCATCGTGTTCTCCAAGGCCGTAAATTCCGGCAGAAGATGATGGAACTGAAAGACAAACCCGACATGACGATTGCGGAACTTCGCTAGGGAGTGAGGCCCCCACTGGAAAATATTCTCGGTTTTAAAGAGCACTTCACCACGAGTGGGCGTGTCTAAACCGCCCAAAAGATGTAGCAACGTGCTCTTTCCTGCACCCGACGGACCAACAATCGAAACCAGCTTTCCGCGCTCTACACTGAGATTCAGATCCTCGAAGACAATGACCTGCGATCCCGGCGTTTTATAGATCTTGGTGAGACTCCTGGCTTCGATCATGGGTTCAGCCACGAAGAGGCACAAAATTCACAAAAGAGTTTTTGTGTCCTTTGTGCCTCTTCGTGGCTTCCCCGATTTCCTTATTCATAACGTAAGGCCTCAACCGGCTGCAGCTTCGCGGCGGCAGCTGACGGATAAAGGGTTGCCAGGAAACTGATCAAAATCGCCGCAGCGGCCACAATGGCCGCGTCAATCGGGGAGGCTCTGAAAGGGACATAGGCAATCGTGTAAACCTCGGGCGCCAGGCGGATCAGATGGTATTTGTCTGCGAAATGGCACAGGACCTGACCGATGATGACTCCCAGCACAGTCCCAACGACACCGATGATCACACCTTGCAGGATAAAAATCCGCCGGATGTTCTCATTCGTGGCTCCCATCGACATGAGAATGGCGATATCGCGTGTCTTCTCGAGCACCATCATGATCAGTGTCGCCACGATATTCAGCGCAGCAACCAAAACGATGAGACCAATCGTGATGAACGTGACTAAACGTTCAAGCCGCAATGCTTGGAAGATTGTTGCGTTCATCGTCGCCCAATCCGTGAAATCAAAATCGCCTCCCAAGCGGTCGATGATTTTCTGCCCTATCGCCTTTGCCTGGTAGATATCGCTGATCTTTACTTCGATTACGTTGACAACATCGCTGACGCCGATGAGGCTCTGGGCTCTTTCGAGCGGGATGTACGTCCAACTGTTATCGTAATCGTACAAACCGGATTCAAAAATGCCGGTCACGCGAAGCCCACGATTTCGAGGAATCAGGCCCAACGGAGTTGATCGAATGCCGGCGCTGACTACCTTGAGGTTATCACCAAGGAACGTTCCTAACGCCTTGGCCAGTTCTTTGCCGATGATGATCGAGTCGCCTTGGAACTCTTTTAAGCTTCCTTCGACCATGTTTTCCGGCAGGGCAGACAAGCGGCTCTCCATCTCGGGAATAATGCCTTTGAGAACGACACCGCTCGCCTGCGTTTCACTTGCCAATAGCACTTTCTGATACACAGCCGGCGCGGCAAACACGACACCAGGGACTTGTTCGACCTCTCTAGTGATCCGCATGTAATCGGCGATACCGCCGCTCCGCGTTTTCGGCATGATGGACACGTGGGGCTGCGCACCGAGAAGTTTGTTCTGCAGGTCCTCACGAAAACCGGCCGTAATGGCTAGGGCGACGATGAGCGCGGCCACACCAGCCGCGACGCCAACAATCGAGATAACGGTAATCAGGGAGATAACTGCCTGCTTGCGTTTGGCTCGAAGGTAGCGGATCGCGACCATTAGTTCGAATTTCATATTTGTTTTTAGACGCGGTCCGCGTGATCTGCGCAGTCAGCAGATGCTATTCCGGCCTCAGATGCGGGAATAAAATCACATCGCGGATGGATGTCGAATTCGTCAGCACCATCGTCAGGCGATCGACGCCAATTCCCTCGCCCGCAGTAGGCGGCATGCCGTAACTTAACGCACGGATGTAATCCTCATCCATTCGATGCGCCTCCTCGTTGCCGCGTTCGCGCGCCTCCAATTGCGCGAGAAATCGGTTTCGTTGATCAAATGGATCATTCAATTCCGAATAGCCGTTGGCGATTTCCATTCCGCCGATGTACAACTCGAACCGCTCGACCAGACTCTTGTCGCCTGCCTTCTGTTTAGACAACGGCGAAAGTTCGACGGGGTAATCGTAAATAAACGTCGGCTGGATCAGTTGTGCTTCCGCGACAGTCTCAAACAAAATGCCAATCAGATTTCCCAGCGGCAACTTCGGATCGAACTCCGCATGCAATTTCTTCAACAGACCTTCGACTGCGCCCCGGTCTCGGA
>QHXA01000035.1:7764-14921 GCA_003222755.1 Acidobacteriota bacterium | reverse complement strand
AACTTCAAAATCGCGTCTTTCATGGAGAGGCGGGTCCATTTTCCGAAGTCTATTTGCTGGTCGTCATAAGCGATTACTCGGGACCCGCAAACCCTCTCCGCGATTCCGGTCAGCATTTCTTGCGTCAGGTCCATAAGATCGATGTAGTTGCTGTACGCCTGGTAGAACTCGAGCATCGTAAACTCCGGATTGTGTCGAGTAGAGATGCCTTCGTTCCGGAAAATGCGATTCAGGTCGTACACACGATTCAGCCCGCCGACGATCAGCCGCTTTAGATACAATTCGGGGGCAATGCGCAAGAACAGCGGCATATCCAGAGCGTGGTGATGCGTCTTGAACGGCTTCGCTAGCGCGCCGCCCGCGATGGGATGCAGAATCGGGGTTTCGACTTCGAGGTATCCCCGCTCGTCCAAAAACTTCCTCAATTCCCGGATGACGAGGCTTCGTTTCACAAAAACGTCACGCACGTCGCGATTCACGATCAGATCGACATATCGCTGACGGTATCGGATTTCGATGTCTTTCAGGCCGTGCCACTTCTCCGGGAGTGGAAGAAAGCACTTCGCCAGAAATGTCACTTCGGTTGCCAGGACGGTCAACTCTCCCGTGCGCGTGCGAAACAGCGTGCCTTCAACGCCAATCAAATCGCCAATATCGAGCAGCTTGTATAACTGGAAATCGCGTTCAGTAAGCTGATCCTTCTTTGCGTACGCCTGCAACTGGCCCTCGCCATCCGAGAGCGTCATGAATCCCGCTTTTCCAAAAGGCCGGTTGGTGAGAATGCGGCCTGCCACGCGTATCCTGTATTTGCCGTGCTCGAGGTCCTCTACCGATTTTTCGGAGAACTGCTTCACCACTTCAGCAAGGGTGTGCGTTGTCCGATAAAACGACGGATACGGATCAAATCCAAGGTCCTGAATCTCTTTCAGCTTTTGAATGCGGATCTGTTCGAATGAATCCATTAACGCTCTAATTCCTTTTTGATGCTGTCGAGAACACCGTTGATGAACTGCGGCGACTCTTGTGCGCTAAAGCGCCGCGCGATTTCTATCGCTTCGTTAATGACAACGGTCTTTGGAGTGTCTCGGTCATAAAGAAACTCGTAAATGGCTAAGCGCAGAAGGTTGCGGTCCACGGTGGCCATTCGATCCAGCCGCCAGTGCTCCGCGTGGCGCCGGATCATCTCATCGATTTGCTCAACGTGCTCGACTGTGCCTAGAGCCAATTGGCGCGCGAAATCGGCAACCGCTTCGGATTCTTCGGGCTGATTTTGGAAGAATGTCGCGAAAACCTGATCCATCGTGTCATGTGTGATGTCCCACTGAAAGAGCATCTGAAGGGCATATTCTCTGGCTTTGCGTCGGGGTCCCATCTCTTAGCCTCGCGTTCAGCGGCCGGATCGCTTCAGTTACTCAAATTTGACGCAGAACATCAATCATCGCCAAGGCAGTCAAAGCTGCCTCGGAACCCTTATTGCCCGACTCGCCGGACCGGTCCATCGCTTGCTGCACAGTATCGACGGTCAGCACTCCGAAACCTACGGGAATGCCTGTTTCCAAAGCGACCTGTTGGAGTGCATGACTCACTGAACTGCTGATGTATTCGAAATGCGATGTTTCACCGCGCACGACACAACCAAGGGCAATAATCGCGTCATACTTCTTCGATATTGCGGCACGCTTAACAGTCACGGGGATTTCGAAGGACCCCGGAACACGAATCACGCTGATCTGCTTTTGATTTTTCAATACGCGTTTGGCACCCTGGATCAATCGATCCATAATCACGGAGTTGTATTCGCTGGCGACGATAGCGAATCGATACAAGCCTACTTCCCTTTGAAATTCGGACCGCGTTTTTCGAGGAATGCCTTCGTTCCTTCTTTCATGTCTTCAGTCGCGCAGCATAAACCGAACAGGGTAGCTTCCAAGTCCACGCCGCGAGCCGTCGCGCCATTCCAGGCCAGAGCTTCGAGGCAAAATTTTACCGCCAGCGGTGCATTGGCCATAATCTTCTTTGCAACTGCTTCCGCCGTTGTCAGCAGCTGCTGCTGCGGCACCACTTGGTTAACCAGACCGATGCGAAGAGCCTCCGCGGCGCTGATCATCTCTCCCGTAACCAGCATCTGCGCTGCTTGCCCGCGGCCGACGAGCCGCGCAAGACGTTGAGTGCCGCCGTAGCCTGGAATGATACCGAGCTTCACTTCTGGTTGGCCAAACACGGCATTCTCCGACGAGATACGAAACGTGCATGCCATCGCGAGCTCGCACCCGCCGCCAAGCGCATAACCATTCACGACGGCTATTACCGGCTTTCCCAGTCTCTCGATCGAATCGAACACGGCCTGTCCTGCGAGCGAATATTCGGTACCTCCAACTGCCGTAAGCGTTGCGAGTTCGTTGATATCGGCGCCCGCCACGAATGCTTTATCGCCAGAGCCGATAAGGATTGACACGCGGACTTCGTCATCGTCCTTGATCTGTTCGAACGCGCTGCGGAGTTCTTTCATTGTTGCAGAGTTCAGCGCGTTCCGGACGGCGGGGCGATTGATAGTGACATACGCGATACCGGCCTTCTTTTCGAAGAGTAAATTCTCGAACATAGTAGCGGCGGTCCTAAAACAGCGGCTTTGGATTTGCCGCGTCGCTATAGTCGTAGAACCCGCGTCCAGTTTTTTTCCCGTGGTGTCCGGCCAGCACGAGCCGTTTCAGCAGTGGCGGAGGCGCGAATCGTTTCTCACGGAATTCTTCAAACATGATATTCGCGATGTAGTAGGTCGTTTCGAGGCCGACAAAATCCAGCAGCGTGAACGGTCCCATCGGATAACCACACCCCAACTTCATGCCCTTGTCGATGTCTTCAACATTTCCGACTCCTTCTTCCAGAGCTCGAATCGCATCCAGCAAGTACGGCACCAGTAACCGATTCACGATGAAGCCGGAGCGGTCTGACGTGCGGATCGGCACTTTGCCCAAGCTGGCCGCGAACTGCATCGCCTGCTCCAGCACTTGCGGTGACGTCGTAATCGTGCCGACCACCTCGACGAGCTTCATTAAAGGCACAGGATTGAAGAAATGCATCCCGATGAATCGGTCGACGCGCCGGGTCGCTGTCATCATCTCTGTAATCACCAGTGAGGACGTGTTGCTCGCGAAGATCGCAGCCGGTTTGACGATTCTGTCGATCGTAGTGAATGTCTCACGTTTCGTCTGCAGATTCTCCGTTATCGCTTCAATGACAATGTCGCAGTCCCGCAGTTCCTCGAAATCCGTCGTGCCCTTCAGCCGGCCCAGCGTCTCGCTTCTTTGCTGGCGGGTCAATGTCCCTTTATCCACAAATTTCCCCAACGACTGCTCGATGCCGGCTATGCCCTTCTTTAGGAAGTCTTCGCTGACCTCTTTGACCACAGTCGCATATCCAGCTGTGGCTGCGATTTGTGCGATACCGGATCCCATCAGGCCACAGCCCAACACGCCAACCTTCTGAATTCCTTCCGCCATCAGGCCGCCTCCACAATCATTGCGATTCCTTGCCCGCCGCCTATACACGCGGAAGCGAGGCCGTATTTCTTTTTTCGGCGTTTTAGCTCATATAAGAGGGTCATCACCAGCCGCGTGCCTGTTGCACCTAATGGATGACCCAGCGCGATCGCTCCGCCGTTGACATTTACGTTCTCGCGATCGAGCTCAAGCGCCTTTTCCACAGCGAGGTACTGAGCTGCGAATGCCTCGTTTACTTCCACAAGATCGATGTCGGACAACTTCAGTCCTGCCTTTTCCAATGCTATCTTGCTTGCTGGCACGGGACCAATGCCCATGATCTCCGGGGGTACGCCCGCAATTCCCCAGCTCACAATCCGACCCAACGGCTGCGATTTCGCACGGTCTCTCGTCGTCACAACAACCGCGGCACCGCCGTCGACGATACCGCTCGCGTTACCTGCCGTAACGAGTCCGTCCTTTGCAAAGGCCGGCTTAAGCCTGGTGAGAACTTCCAGAGTGGTATCTGGGCGCATGTGATCATCTTGCACAAATTTGTCGATCGGAGTGATTTCCTCACGGAACCGGCCGGCGCTCCACGCGGCGGCTGCGAGCTTTTGACTACGGAGCGCATACTCGTCCTGTGCCTCGCGGTTGACGCCATATTTGCGCCCGAGCGTCTCGGCCGTGGCCGCCATATAGCACCCGCAATATGTGTCCAGCAGCGCGACCATCAGTGAATCTTCAAGATGCGCTTGGCCCAACTTAAGGCCCCAGCGTGCGCCTCGAATGACATGCGGCGCCTGGCTCATCGATTCCATGCCGCCGGCCAGAACCACCGTCGCTTCGTCAAGCTCAATCAACTGTGCTGCCGAGATGATGGACTGGATTCCGGAACCACACAATCGGTTCACAGTGAGCGCCGGGGCTTCTATGGGTAAGCCTGCCTTGAGAGCGACGTGACGCGCGCCGTAGAGAGCGTCACCGCTTGTTTGGAGGGCATTGCCGAAGATCGAATGATCAAATTCACGCGGCTCAAATCCCGATTGCTGAATCGCAGCTTTCGCAGCAATTGAACCGAGTTCCAGCGCGCTGTAGTCCCGAAGAGCGCCGCAATATTCAGCCATCGGCGTGCGTTTACCCGCAACAATCACTATTTCCTTCATTCAAAAATTATATAGCCACAAAGAGTCACAAGATTCACAAGCGTTTTTGCGCCTTTTGTGCCTTTTTGTGGCTATTCTTCTTCGTATGAATGATTTTTTGTCCGCACTCGAGGAGCGCGTGCTCGTCTGCGATGGCGCAATGGGCACGATGCTGTACAGTAAAGGCGTTTTCATCAGCCGGTGCTTCGATGAGCTGAATCTCTCGAATCCTCAACTCGTTCGCGAGGTTCATGCGGACTATATAAAAACAGGCGTCGATATCATCGAAACGAATACATTTGGAGCGAACATAACCAAACTGATGTCGCATGGTCTCGCAGATCAGGCACGAGATATCAATCTACAGGGCGCACGCATCGCGCGCGACGCAGCGAACGCCAGACCGGGCGGGACTTCGGGACATAAGGTGTTCGTTGCGGGCGCAATTGGCCCGCTCGGGATTCGCATCGAGCCATGGGGCAAAATGTCGATTGACGAGGCGAGGACCATTTTTCGCGGGCAAGCACAGGCGCTGATCGATGGCGGCGTGGATTTCTTCATTCTTGAAACTTTTTTTGACTTGAACGAAGTGCACGCGGCTATTCGTGGCATACAGGACGTCAGCGATCTGCCACTCGTCGTTCAAATGTCAGTTGAAGATGACGGAAACAGCCCGGAAGGAACGCCGCCGGAGGTGTTCGCAAAGCGCTTGGACGAATGGGGAGCGGAGGTCGTTGGACTGAATTGCAGTGTCGGTCCTCAAGCGATGCTAGATGCCATCGAGCGTCTCGCGACGGTAACATCGAAGAAATTGTCGGCGCAGCCGAATGCGGGCAAGCCGAGGAGTATTGAGGGACGGAATATTTATTTGTGCTCGCCGGAGTACATGGCCTCATATGCAAAAAAATTTGTGCAGCATGGCGTCAGAATCGTCGGTGGCTGTTGTGGAACGACTCCCGAACACATCAGAGCGATTCGAGCAGCGGTTCAGGGCCACGGATTGCAGGGAATGCGCGGATCACAATCCGTGAGATCCGTGGAGCCTACGGCCATCTCCGACCCACGTCCGTTGGAGACGAAATCCCGGCTCGGTGCGAAACTGGCTCGGAAGGAATTCATCAAGATCGTCGAGATGATCCCGCCCGTAGGACACGATTACACTGCAGCTATTGAAAAAGCCAAATACCTCGAAGCGCACCACGTTGACGCTGTAAATGTCCCCGATGCGCGCCGCTCGAGCGCGCGAATGAGCGCGATTTCACTCGCTATCCTCCTCGAAAGGTCGACAGAAATTGAGAGCCTCGCCCAATATACGTGCCGCGATAAGAATCTTCTCGGTATGCAGGCAGATCTGCTCGGCGCTTACGCTCTCGGGCTTCGCAATCTTCTCCTCACCACGGGCGACCCGCAGCAAATGGGCGATTACATCGACGCGACTGCTGTATTCCACGTCGATTCCATCGGCCTTACGAATATGGTTCAGCGTCTGAATCAGGGGATTGACGTCGGCGGCAAATCCATCGGCATGCCTACGGGCTTCGTCGTGGGCGTGCTAGCCAATCCCGGCACCATTAACAATGATGCAGAGGAACTGAACCGGTTTCAGTACAAAGTACAAGCAGGAGCCGAGTTTGCGCTAACCCCGCCGGTTTTTGACGTGGGCGTGCTCGAGCGGCTCCTGCGCCGTATTGAACACTACAAGATTCCCACCATCATGGGTATCTTGCCCCTGCCGAATTTCAAAACTGCCGAGTTCATGCATTATGAAGTGCCGGGCTGCTCGGTACCCGAGCACATCCTCCGACGAATGCGAAGCGCTGAAGCCGAAAGTCTCGATCGCGCGCGCGCCGAAGGCATCGCGGTCGCGCGCGAAATTCTTCATGCTGTTCGCACCATGGTACAGGGGGTTCAGATCCATGGGCCATTTGAGCAGTACGAAACGGCTCTGGAGGTGTTGTCATGAAAAGAGTGTTTGCGCTGCTTTTTCTGCTGGCGTCCTCGGCTTTCGGGCAAGCGAACAAAGCCGCGCTCATGAAGCCGTCAACTCTGAATGAACGAGCTCCCAAGCTCTACAAAGCAAGCTTCGATACGACTGCTGGCGTGTTCGTCATTGAAGTGCATGCGGACTGGGCGCCGAATGCCGCGGATCGTTTCTACAATCTCGTTAAGAACGGCTACTATGACGGCTGCCGGTTCTTTCGAGTAGTGCCCGGGTTCATGGTACAGTTCGGAATCAATGGTGATCCTGCTGTCCAACGGAATTGGGTGAATGCAACCATTCCCGATGAAAAGGTGACGCAAGGCAACACCCGCGGTTACGTCAGCTTTGCGAAGAGTTCTGCGCCAAACAGCCGCACAACGCAAGTGTTCATCAATTTCGCCGACAATTCGCGATTGAATCGCGATGGTTTCGCGCCGTTTGGAAAAGTCGTCTCCGGAATGGACATCGTGGATAAGATCTACAGCGGTTATGGCCAGCAGCCCGATCAGAGCCGGATCCAGACCGAAGGCAATGCTTACCTAATGAAAAACT
>QHXA01000035.1:0-7738 GCA_003222755.1 Acidobacteriota bacterium | reverse complement strand
AATCGAAAAATGAAACCAGGAACATACGCGCGTTTTGAAACCACTATGGGCAACTTCACGGTCCGGTTGTTCGAAGAGCAGGTACCCAATACCGTGGACAATTTCGTAAAGCTCGCGGAGAAGAAATTTTACGACGGCGTGATTTTCCATCGCGTCATCGATGGATTCATGATTCAAGGCGGCGACCCCACCGGCACGGGAAGAGGCGGACCGGGCTACAAATTTGCGGATGAATTTCACCCAGAATTGAAACACAATTCTGAAGGAATTCTTTCGATGGCGAACGCCGGACCCAACACGAACGGCAGTCAGTTTTTCATCACGCTGGCGCCCACTCCACACCTGGATGGCCGGCACGCGGTGTTTGGGAAGGTTATCGAAGGCATGGATGTTGTGAAAAAGATCGGGAAAGCACCGACAAAGGCCGGCGATCGGCCGGTAACAGATGTCGTGATGAACAGTGTCACGATCGACAAAGTAATTTAGCCACAATAAGGCACAATATCCACAAGGGCCGTGTTACTCGTTTGTGCCTTGTTGTGGCTGCGTTTCACTAATTCCCGCACGAAATCCCCGGCATCGTAACCTGATGGAACAACCTCCACTCCTAACTCGCGCTCAACGTCCCTTATCGTGAGGTCGTCGAGGAACAGGTAATCATCGCCGATCATGCATTCCGACGGCAGGACAACGAAATCGCCATACACGTTGCCCTTCAACGCGGCGATAAAGTCGCTGCCGGTAAGCAGACCGGCCACTCCGATGCCCGGTCCCCAAAACTTACTCTCCACCGCAACCGTCTTCAGATCCATTCCAAGCCGATTGATGCATTGCCTCAAATATGGATGGAACACCTTACCGGTGCATACCGTACCCCGGACACTTCCTTTCGGCTTCGTCTTCAACGCGGCATTGAACTGGCTCAGAAAGGTTCGGACCATTCCGACGCCATTCTCTATCTGCGGGAAATCGGCATAATGGCTCGCGGGCGGAATCGCCACTCCTGCGATGATGTAAATCTCATCTCCCAGGAAGGCGAATGGGGTTCCGATCGTGCGCTTCAGCTTCTTCTGAATTGGAGTGACGTGCGCAATAAGCTCGCGGCCGTGCTCTGTGATGAACGGCCGCAACAGGGGCAAGTTCTTACGGTGCTCAGTCAAGCCCACCGGAACGATGGCGACTGACGCCACCTTTGGATAAAACTTCAACAAATCGTCAATCGTGCGCTCAAGATGAACACCATCATTAAGGCCTGGGCAAAGAACCACCTGACCATGCATTTCAATGCCAGCCTTGGCCAGCCGCTCGACTTTCGCCATGAAGCCGTCGTATTCCTCAATGCCTAAGAGTTTTCGCCTCAGCTCCGGCTCCGTTGCATGGACTGACACGTAAAGCGGAGACAATCTCTGTTGGATGATCCGCTGCATCTCGGCTTCGTGAACATTCGTCAACGTCAGATAATTGCCAAATAAAAAGGACAACCGGTAGTCTTCGTCTTTGATGTGAAGTGACCGCCGCACATTTTTCGGGTTTTGATGCACGAAGCAGAACACGCACTGGTTCTTACACGTCATCGGCTCAATCGGCTCGAACTCGAGGCCGAATGATTCCCATTCGCGGCGCACGAACGTGATCGTTCGATCTTGCGTTTGAATCGTCGTTCGGCGGCCGATATTCGCCGCGTTGAATTGAAAATCAATGACGTCCAACAGGGGCTTACCATTCAGCTGATGGATTTCGTCTCCTGCCCTAAGTCCGATCCTTTCCGCAACCGACCTTGGCTCCACCGACACGACCCTTAGTTTCTGTGCCTCCGCTCCATGATGCGCGGGAGCATTGCGGTACTCATGCACAGCCTTGCGCACGTAAGCGGACGCCGAAAATTGTTTCTTTACGTTACCCATTAAAATGCCACTGACGCAGGCCGCGAACGAGATAGTGAATGCCGGAGAATGCCGTCACCAGGCCGGTCATATAGAAGAGGACGTTCAACTCCGGTACGATCAGATTTTGCCAATTTGTGTACAAGACCACGAGAACGGTCAGTACCTGCATGACGGTACTTGCTTTTCCGTACGGAGATGGCGTAAACACGCGCCAACCGACCATAAGTACTACGATCAGCGAAACGAGCAGGATGAATATATCTCTAAAGATGATAACGATCATCAGCCACCGCGGAATCGTGTTGTGAAATTCCATCTGCGGCAGCGAAAGGATCAAAATTGACGATGTCATCAACAGCTTGTCTGCGAGTGGATCGAGCACCGCGCCAATCGAGGTCTTTTGACCGAATCGCCGGGCGATAATGCCGTCCAGAACGTCCGTAATTCCCGCAACGACGAATGTGCCAAGCGCCCACCCCAGCTCGTGATAAGCAAGCAGGATAATAAACACCGGCACAAACACAATCCGGAGGATTGTCAGCTGATTCGCAGTCGTGGCCAACGAAGCGGCCAGCCGTGCATTACGTAGATCACGCAGGCTAGTTGACATTTAAAGGAATCTTAACGTCGAGGACTTGAAACGAACAAAAGCCGTCAGTCTTGTTGCAGAAAAAATATTTGAGCTTGCCGGGAATTTCATACTTGCCGGCTTTGGCTGCAGTAACCGGTACCTTGATGATCGGCAGATCAACGTAGTATTGGTCCTTCGCCTTCGGGTCATTTCCGGATGCCGCGAAATCGGTCTTTGAGAACGTTACATCGGCCACAGGCGTGAGTTTCAGCGTCAGCGGAAGCGTGCGATCGACCGCGTAACCTTTCAAAGCGGTGAATGAGACAGTGAGTTCGCCGCGCTGCCCCGCCTTGAGCGCAGCCTTGAAATCGGGATAAAGGATTTGAGGTAAGGCGCCTCCGGGCCCGCTTAACTGACTGATGGCGAACATCAGTCCAAACGCCAATTTCAACATCGAAGTCTCCGGAATAGAATAGAAGGGAATATTAACATGAAAGTTCTCAACGTCGTGGGAGCCCGGCCGAACTTTATGAAGATTGCGCCGATCATCGAACAGATGAAGAAGGCGGCGGACCTCGACAGCATTCTCGTGCACACAGGCCAGCATTACAGCGAAGGCATGTCGGACGTTTTCTTCCGCGAGCTTGAGATTCCTGTTCCCGATATACATCTGGGCGTTGGCTCCGGCACGCATGCCGAGCAGACGGCGCGCATCATGGTTGAGTTTGAGAGGGTTTGCGCCAATGAGAAACCCGACCTGGTGGTTGTAGTTGGGGATGTCAATTCCACGATGGCGTGTGCGATTGTGGCAGCAAAGCTAGTCATTCCGGTGGCGCATGTCGAAGCAGGGCTCCGTAGCTTCGATCGAGCGATGCCCGAAGAAATCAATCGCGTTGTTACCGATGCGCTTGCTTCGCTCCTTTTCACCACCAGCCGTGATGCCGACGAAAATCTAGAGCATGAAGGTATCGATGCTTCGAAAATCTTTTTCGTCGGCAATGTCATGATCGACACGCTACTGAAGCACCGCCGAAAGGCAGTCGCTCTTCAGATACAAAAGCCGAACCACTATGCACTGGTAACTTTGCATCGGCCGTCGAATGTCGATGATCCAAATGTGTTGGGTCAGATTCTTGAGGCCCTCGAGGAGATTTCGAAATCCATTCCCGTTCTGTTTCCAATCCATCCGCGCACGGCAAAATCGATTCGCGATTTTGCTTTACCGATAAACGGGATCCGGACGATGGACCCTCTCGGATATCTTGAATTCTTGAATCTCGAAGCGAGTGCGACAGTCGTGCTCACGGACTCGGGTGGACTTCAAGAGGAGACCACGATTCTCGGCGTACCTTGCCTCACACTGCGCAACAATACAGAGCGGCCCGTAACTATCACGCATGGAACAAACACCATCGTTGGTCATTCTCGAAGCATTTCGCCGCATTTTGAATGGCGATTGGAAACCTTCCGGTCCTCCCGAATTTTGGGACGGTCACGCCGCTGAGCGGATTGTCCGCATTATTCGCGACAATCACGTCTGAGTTTTCCGGCAATTCCACGACTCTTTTATCGATGCTCATTACTCCTCAACCATTTACGTGTGGTGCACCGCGTGCCTTGATCACGCCGGCCGCCTGGTGTCGCGGCCACGCGGTGGGTAGGGGCTTCGGAGAAGGGCCAGTTGGGCCGGCCTCTCCGAAAGCCCATCGCGTTCTTTGTCCAGTCGAACGGCGGCCATTGGGGCGCCCTGTGTATTTATAGGCAAGGGGCCGCAGGGCGTTGGCCGCCGCAAGACCTGACACGAAACGACGCATCAAAATGAAAGGAGAAACATGTTTCGTAGAAATTTGGTTGGAATCGTTGTGCTCGGGCTCATCGCTACGGTCGCGTTCGGCGCTCAAGTGAAGGAGATGCCACGGACGCCCGTCAAACCCATCAATCAGCCTTCCGTCGTCGATATCAACGCTGCACCTGAAGCCGACATCGTATCCATTGGAGTCGAACGAGCCGTTGCTAAGAAGATCATCGACGGCCGGCCGTGGAGAAGCAAACGCGATCTCGTGACGAAGCAATTGCTCACAAAAGAACAATACGAAAAACTCAAGAACTCGCTCGTTGCGAAGCGGCCGAAGAAGAGCTAGCCACATGTACGCGCGAATGGTGATCGGTGAGGCGAACAGTGAAAGTCAAGTAGAAGAGTTCGCCCGGATTTACACGAGCGAAGTCTTACCCGAACTTACACGCGAACCCGGTTTTGCATCAGCGCGCTTGATGGTAGAGGAAGACGGCCGCATGGCCGTCTCTCTCACGCTGTGGAAGACGCGCGACGAGTGCATCAAATACCACTGCAGCCGATCCTACAGACAGTTCGTCGCAAAAACCCAACACCTACTGGTCGGCGATTTTGTGGTCAAGCTCTTCAAAGATTGCGGTGGCGTATCAGGGAATGCGGGCTAAAGCCCGCGACTACATACTTGACCGGAACGTTCGCCGGCATGTAGTCGCGGGCTTTAGGCCGCGTTCAACGTTACTCACTTTCTCCTATACCCTCGAAAGTCAATATTGCAGTTATGCCGCCTCAGAAAATCCATGAACCGTTTGTAGTCCGATTCTTGAATTCGGAACAGCGGCAGCATCTTTTTATAGCTGCCTCCTGTGCGCTCGAGGCCTTGCCGAATGAGGTGCTCCACCTGGTTCTTCGTTATGAGCCGTTCCGAGTACGGCCGCGCCACGGATTCCCAAAAATCACCAACGATCACTTCGTCCACATGCCACGGCCGGTCCGTTTCGAGTGGCAGCATTACATCATCGGCGTCAATGACAGCAGCCGATGCCGTACACGCGGCCGATTCCACAACATTCTCCAACTCTCGGATATTTCCGGGGAAAGTGTATGTCATCAGTTTCGCAACGGCAGCATCGGTCATCTTCTTTCCACGACCACGCAACATATGGTCGACCAGAAGCGGCACGTCTTCCATTCGGCGCCGCAGCGGCGGGAGAGATCTTCGCGAAACTCGCCTCTGCGAACCATTGGCATGAGTTCGCAGTTCGTCGCCGCGACGACGCGCAAGT
This sequence comes from Acidobacteriota bacterium, assembly GCA_003222755.1. GTDB lineage: Bacteria > Acidobacteriota > Terriglobia > 20CM-2-55-15 > 20CM-2-55-15 > 20CM-2-55-15. The sequence goes on along the minus strand of QHXA01000035.1, from coordinate 2,206 downwards.
CGAGCTTGCGCATCATCACGTCACCCAATCGCCGGAGCTGCCGGTCTTGGAGTACTCGTAACAGCTTGGCTTGGAAACGACGCGATGTATTCGCGATTTCGTCGAGGAACAACGTGCCTCCATTTGCTTCTTCGAACAATCCTGACTTATCCGCGACAGCGGTCGTGAATGCGCCGCGCTTGTGCCCGAACAGTTCGCTTTCGATCAGCTCGTCCGGAAGCGCACCACAATCGATGGCTACGAATTTGCCAGCGCTTCTGTCGCTGTGCTCGTGGATCGCCCGGGCCACGAGTTCCTTTCCTGTACCGGATTCCCCGGTGACGAGAACGGAGCTGGACACTCTGGCCGCGGCTCTCACTCTTTCTCGCAAGATCTGCATCACTTCACTTTTTCCAATCATGTTAGGTATAGCCGCGCATCGCGGAGAACGGTCACATGATTTTTAATCCGGCGGAGATTCGCGCGCTCATTCACATCGCGACAAAACGAACTGGCACGCCCGTTCACGATGAAGACTTGGAACAAGAAGTAGCCCTCCAGGCGCTGGAAGCATTCCAGCGCATTGAAGCCGTGACGCATCCACGCGCGCTTCTCGTGAAAATCGTCCACGATACGGTACGCGACCACTGGCGCCGCAAACGGTCACTGGAGGAACTGGCAGATATCGATGAACGATTCATCTGCGAAATTCCGACATTCGAATCGAACCTCGATCATCAAAGACGGTTGGATCTGCTTCGCGCCGCGCTGAAGCGATTGCCGGCGGGCAAGCGGAATCTGCTCGAGCTTTTCTATATCAGCGATCACTCGATCGCAGAAATTGCGGCCTTACAGGGGCGATCCGTTTCCGCGATAAAGATGCAACTCGCCCGTTCCCGACGATCATTGTCGCGAATATTTTATTGCCTAATGAAGAAGAGAAATCGTGGAAAAGGCTGACAAAAAGCGCGGATGGCGCGGATTTCGCGGATTTTTATACGCTAAGTTCCTCATCTCACGGCGGCGTACTACGTGCATGAACTGGCGCCGTCATGCAGTATCGCGTTTTCCTTCCTCACCATCGCCTCATCCTGGATGTGCTCGTCGCGGCAGTCCTGCTGACGATCCTCGGCCTAACCTCATCATTTTTCATCCAGGCGCCTGTGGATTCTGTTTTCGTCCGCGGGCGTAATCCCGCCTTGAATTGCCTCGGACCAGGAATGCTGCTCGTCACGCTAGCGCGGGCCGGTGTCTTTGGTCTGAGATCCCATCTTTTACCCCACCTCAGCCCGAGGATTGATGCAGAGACGGTGCCTGGCTATCACCGCTATCTGTTAGGACTGCCGCTCACTTTCTTTTCGTCGCGCGGTACTGGCCGGAAGTTCACGCTGCGATCGGCACTACTGTACGGCGCCGCCCTCATTCTGGTTGGAATATCCGCATACGTCACAATGATCGGCGTGTCCGTGCCTGCTCCAGGCAGGATTCGCATTGAAGCCGAGGCTGTGCCCATCGTGATCGAAGCGGGCGGACTCATCCAAAAAGTCCTCGTGAGTGAGGGTTCCGCCGTACACGTCGGCGACCCCGTCATCCAGCTCGACACGCGTCACCTGCTCCTCAAAAAGCTCGCACTCGAGTCCCGCATACACAGGGCCGAACTTCAGCCGGCCGACATTGGTGATCTAGCAAGCTTGTATCGTGAACTCGAAAGGACACAACTGGATCTCGGCCGGCTCACCGTTACAAGTCCCGTCGATGGCGAAATCATTTCGCTTGCATCACTCTATCCCGGCAAGATGCTTCTGGCAGGTACAGCTATTGCGCTCGTCTTTCCGCGCAAAGGCGCGCCTCATTGACGCTCGGTTAGGCAGGCTAGAAAAAAAAGCGCTGGAAACAAACCATCCAGCGCTTTTTCGAATTCGTGAATCGGCAATTAGGGTCTACTTGGTGATGCAATACGCTTCTTGATACTGTCGATTTCGTCACTGTTGTCCAGCGACTTTACCAAAGCATAAACCGCGACACCTGCAATTGCCGCCCCGCCGAGAACGACCAGCCAAGCACCGGTGTCCATCGCGACTCCACTGGAAGTGCGTCCTGCCGGCGGCGCTTGCGGCGCAGGGGCCGGACGCGGCGTAGGAGCCCGACGCGGCGCAGGAGCCGAAGGCGGAACCGGAGCATTGGAGGCCATTTCTGCCAAAGATGACGCAGGGACGTCCTCTCTCAA
>QHXA01000034.1:13724-14218 GCA_003222755.1 Acidobacteriota bacterium | reverse complement strand
GTACGTCTCCTTAATGATGGGTTCAAGGACGCCCTGCATTGCGCGTTTGATCTCATCGACGACGTTATAAATGATCGTGTGCAGGCGGATATCCACCTTTTCTCGATTTGCGAGTTCGGCTGCCTTCCGCTCCGGCCGTACGTTGAAGCCGATAATGATCGCGTTCGACGCTGCCGCGAGCAGCACGTCCGTTTCAGTAATCGCGCCGACGCTTGAATGAAGGATGCGGACCTTCACCTTGTCCGTACTCAGCTTGTTCAGCATCTCTGTGAGCGCTTCTTGCGACCCCTGCACGTCGCACTTCAAGATGAGCGGTACTTCTTTGATTTCGCCTTCGGTCAACTGCTTATGCAACTGATCGAGCGTGAGCCGCGATGTCTTGGCTAACGCGATATCCCGCAACTTCTCCTGACGATACGCCACGATTTGACGCGCTTTTTTGTCATCTGCAATGCATTGGAACGTGTCGCCCGCCAGCGGCAGCCCTTCCAAAC
>QHXA01000034.1:11704-13666 GCA_003222755.1 Acidobacteriota bacterium | reverse complement strand
CCATTTTCGTCGAACATCGCGCGGACTTTGCCGTACACCGCGCCCGCGACGAAGTTGTCACCGACTTTCAGGGTTCCGTTCTGAACCAGAACGGTCGCGACGTTGCCTCGGCCGCGGTCGATTTTGGCTTCGAGAACCGCGCCCATCGCCGGCAGCGTCGGATCGGCCTTCAGGGTCTGCATGTCGGCCACGAGCAAAATCAGCTCGAGCAACAGATCCAGGTTCTTACCCATTTTTGCGGAAACTTCAACGGTTGGCGTATCGCCGCCCCAGTCTTCGGCCTGCAGGCCGCGCTCGGCAAGCTCGCGCTTAACGCGTTCCGGATTCACACCAGGTTTATCAATTTTGTTGATCGCAGCGATGATCGGAACCTTTGCCGCTCTGGTGTGTGAAATGGATTCGTCGGTCTGCGGCATCACGCCGTCATCCGCCGCTACAACGAGAACCACGATGTCCGTGACTTTCGCCCCGCGAGCGCGCATGAGCGTGAACGCTTCGTGGCCCGGCGTATCCAGGAAAGTGATTTTGCGGTCCTGCACCTTCACTTGATATGCGCCAATGTGCTGTGTGATTCCGCCGGCCTCTTGCTCGGTCACGCGCGTTTTGCGAATCGCATCAAGCAGCGATGTTTTTCCATGATCGACGTGACCCATGATGGTCACCACCGGAGCGCGCGGAACAGCATTCTCGGAGACGCTAACCTCTACCGCATCCAGCATCACCGCTTCTTCGAACGTGACGAACTCGGTTTCCGCATTGAAATCCTTCGCAACGCCTTTTGCCATTTCCTTGTCGAGCGTCTGATTGATCGTGGCGAATACGCCCCGATCCATCAGTCTTTTCTGCACGTCTTTCGCGAGGACCCCGAGCTTTTCGGCAAGATCCTTTACGGTGACACCTTCGGTAAGCGTGATCTTCCGGAATTCGCGCGGGGCTTCCGGCTTAGGCTGAGGTCGAACAAACGGCGATTCGAGCTTCTTCTCTGCTTGACGCTCGTAGCGCTGTGCGCGATCCACCCGCTCGTGGACGGGCGGACGTCTCTGTTCTACCGGCGCTGCCGGCCCGGACGGAGTTCCCGGCCGAACCCAGGGACGCTGTCCCGCGGGCGCTCCGGGCACCGCGCCCCGATTCTGGAATCCAGGCGCGGCAGGGTGCCGTTGTCCCGCACCTTGGCCGGGGACCGCCATCGGGCGTTGCCCATAGGGCCGCCGTTGCTGGCCTGGAGGCGGAGTGGGCGGTAATCGATGCTCCTGCCGCAGCCGCTCCTGCACGATTTGCTGCATCGTCTTGCGCTGTTCTTGCGGCGGTTCCACCTTTGGAGGTGGTATTACCGGTGGCACTGCCGGGCCAATCCGGGTCGGAGGAGGAATAATTCTTCCGCCTTGCGGCGTGAACTGCGGTTGAGCTGGCTGAGGTGGGGCCGCTGCGGCCGGCTGTTCAACTTTTGGAGCGGCTGGAGGTGGCGCTGCCGCTGCCGGCGGCGCAGCTGGTGCAGCGGGCGCAGGCGGAGTCGCGATCTTATGCTCCGGCACCGGCACTTTCTCTTCAATTTTAGGTTCGGCCTTAGGTTCAGCTTTGGCTTCGATTCGCGGTTGTTCGGGTTGAGCGAGAGCCGCCTCGGGTGGCGCCGGGGGCACTTCGACCTCCGGTGTCTCGACGGCAACGATCTCGTCTGCGGCCGCAGCGATCTTGTCTCCGTCGGGAACAAATACCCCGAGCTCCTTACGTAGCCTGTCCGCCAGACGATCTTCTACCGTGTTTGAATGCGATGTCACCGGCACACCCATGTGCTGCAATTCGCGAATGATCTCCGCGTTGTCGCGATTCAGCTCGCGGGCTAGCTGGTAAACTCGAAGCTTTGCCATTCCTTGTTTCAGTCCCCTAAATGAAATCGACTGTAGAGGCAGTCTATGACTCCCCGCGGGCGCTCATAGAGCGCCCCTACAGGTTAAATTGGTACGG
>QHXA01000034.1:1990-11668 GCA_003222755.1 Acidobacteriota bacterium | reverse complement strand
TTCTCTGCAGCAGCCGGCTGCTCCTTTTCCGGTTCCGGAGCCGGCTGATCCTTGCTAAACATATGTTGTTGCGCCAGCCGCTCCATGTGATCTTGATAAGCCGGCGACTGCGTGTAGTAGTCGGAAAGCGCGTCGCTGATCCTCTCGATCGTCTTTTCGCCGATGCCCGGAATGTTCTGAAGATCTTCTGGAGAAAGATTCGCCAGCTGTTCCAGTGTTCCAATACCTGCGGCTTCGAGCTTCTGGATCAAGCTTGGCGTCAAGCCCGGCATCGTTTCCAGCGGCGTTGGAACGGTCTCTTGAAGCTGTTGCATCTGGCTCTCGACTTCAGCGCGCTTTTCTTCTTCACTCTTAATATCAATGCGCCATCCGATCAGCTTGGATGCCAGCCGGACGTTCTGTCCCTTTTTGCCAATGGCCAACGAGAGCTGGGTGTCTTCGACCACCATTTCCATAATTTTGTCTGTGCTTTCGACGATCGACACGCGGCTGATCTTCGCAGGGCTGATGGCGTTGGTCGCAAATGTCACGGTGTCGTCGTTCCACTGGATGATGTCGATCTTCTCCCCCCGCAGTTCGCGGATGATCGACTGAACACGCGTACCTTTCATGCCCACGCACGCGCCGACGGGGTCGACATCCCTTTCGCGCGATGTCACAGCGATTTTGGTTCTTTCGCCGGCTTCGCGCGCAATGCTTTTGATCTGAACGGTGCCATCATAGATTTCCGGCACCTCGGTCTGGAACAGATGCTGCACCAATTCCGGCGCAGTGCGTGAGACCATCACCTGTGGACCTTTCGCTGTCTTGTCGACTTTAGTAATGACGACGCGAATGCGATCACCGACGGAGAAGTTCTCCAGCCGCGATTGGTCACGTTTGCCAAGTTTGCCTTCAGTCTTGCCCAAATCGACGATGATGTCGCCGTTTTCGAAACGTTTGACGACGCAGTTCACCACTTCACCCACGTGCTTGTGGTACTCCGCATAGACGCTCTCGCGCTCGGCTTCGCGGACTTTCTGGAAGATCACCTGTTTCGCCATCTGCGCTGAGATGCGGCCTAGACCCACCGTGGGTTTCTTGAATTCGATCTCCTCGTCCAATTGCGCATCAGGCTTGATCTCGCGCGCCTCCTCGAGAGTCATTTCACGCACGGGATTCGTGACCGCCTCCACGACCTTCTTCACAGAAAACACGTCGATTTCACCTGTTTCCGGGTTGATGCGGCCGCGCAACTCCTCATTCGATTTGAAATACTTGCGCGAGGCGACGACGATAGCGTCTTCAATCGCATGGACGACGATTTGTGGATCGATGCCTTTTTCTCTGCTGATTTGATCGATCGTTTGAAAAAGCACGTTCGACATCAATATTGCTCCTCGTTGTTACTGCTGGCCGGTCCCCCGACGCTGCTGCCTCTCCGCGTCCCAGTCGAATTCGAGTCTTGCCTCCTGAATCACATCTAAGGGAATGTCCAGGAGATCGCCTTTCGGCAATTCCAGCCGGACCTTCCCGTCCTGCAGTCCTTGAAGACGGCCTCGAAACACTTTTTGTTGACGAAGAGGGATGCGGGTCTGGATTCTGGCCAGCTTACCGCTAAAGCGAGTGTAGTCACTCTCCTTGACCAGCTTCCGATCCAGACCAGGGGAGGAAACTTCCAACGTGTAAGAAAACGGAATCAGATCTTCAACATCGAGTACCGTTCCTACTTGTTCGCTGACCAACTCGCAATCGCGATGGGAGATGCCCGTCGGCTCGTCGATGAAAATCCGCAGGATCGCGTTCTTGCCCGCGCCTTTGAATTCCGCATCGACGAACTCATATCCTTGACCTTCAACAACTTCTTGAATGAGCCGCCGTAGCCGGTCCCATTCGACTCCCATGCGCATGACAACAAAAAAGTGGGCGAAACGCCCACTTAAAAGGTTCCTTTTGAAGTATAGGTTTTCAGCTGCCCTGAATCAACCGGTTAATTGATTTGATTGCGGAACACTCGTTGCTCGAGAATGAAACATATCGTACAAAATGCGCCAATCTCACCGCAACCAGCACTTGGCGGACAGCACCGCTACCGCTCCGATCAGTCCCAGCAGCGTATTGTATTCTCGGTTCGAGACGTACTGCGCCCATGAAAATGAACCGGGGAACCGCAGCGTCGGGTGTGGGAAGAAGCGGGGCACCTTCGCTCGATAGACCGGGAACTCGTGCGGAAACAGACGACACAGGTGCGCTTCCTCTCGCAACATGACCGTCGGGTAAACCAACCCAAACGGCACAATGATCAACGCCGCTGCGAATTCGTTTGCGCTCATGATCGCAAAGCCGGTGCCGAGAAGGGAACTGCCGAAATAGAGAGGATTACGTGTGAGCGCGTACACCCCGGAGGTGGCGAGCGTCGAGTCCTTTTTGATCACGCCTGCCGCGAGAGCGCGAAAAAGCGCGCCGAAAACCGCCACGGGTAAGCCCACGAGAATCGAAACCAGCGTCGGCTCGGCCAAATACAAGACGGCCGCCGCTATGGCAAAACCCATTGGCACGCGAAGCTTCTGAACCATTACTCCGCCGGTTGCAGCGAGGGTCTGGCGCCGGCCAGCAAGAGACGCTTACGGCAGGCTTCGTAAACGTGATCGACGGTAATGTCCAGCATGCATTGCCAATGTTCAAGTGGGCAATGATCGCGTTCATAACACGGACGGCATGAAAGCCGCCTTTCCACGACGATGTCTTCCCGCCTGGATGGTCCATTCCGATCACTGCTCGTGGGCCCAAAAATGGCAACGATCGGCGTACCCACTGCTGCTGCAAAGTGCATTGGCCCGGTATCACCCCCCACGAACAGTTTTGCGGTTTCACACAGCGCGACAAGCTCTTCCAGTGTCGTCGGAATCTCACGCACGCCATAGCCGGAGGAACGGGCCAGGCGCCGTACCAGATGTTCTTCGCCCGGGCCCCAAGTAACAACGACCGGATGGCCTTCATTCATGAGCCGCAGGGCCAACTCGCCGAAGCGCTCGGGCTCCCAACATTTCGTGGGCCAATTGCCGCCAGGATTAATCACGATATAATCGGCCACGCCGGCGAGTTTCTGTTCCACGGATTTGCGGGCCGCGCTTCCTGCCTGAAGCCGAACTTCAGTTTCCCAATTCGGATCAATTCCAAGCGGCTTCAGCAGTTCCATCTGCTGGTCAATGATGTGGATGCGTTTTGGCGTGACGACTTCCGTATAGAAAAACCGGCTCACGGATTCCCTCAAGAAATCGCGTTCCCAGCCGATGCGGACCGGCGCTCCGGAGAGATAAGCAAAGAAGGCGGATTTCAAGAGGCCTTGAAAATCGATCGTGCAGTCGTATCCGTCCGTGCTCAGCGCCCAAACCAATTCGGCGATTTCCTTGGCGCTGCCGATACCCGGACTATTCCGCCACTGATAGGTATCGATGGGAGTGATCCGTATGTCGAGGCCGCTCAGTTCGACAACGATCTTGTTTTTCCGCTCGATCAGCCAATCAATTTCAGCTTCCGGAAACTTACTGCGTAACTGCGCCACCGAAGGCAGGCAATGAACAATATCTCCGAGTGACCCGAATTTCACGACCAGAAATCGTTTCGGCGTCGTTCCTTTCAATACATCCGTCTTTGATTTCGTCATTCGAGCGATTGTTCCACGACATCGAGGCGCAAGGCAAACGCGGCCTAAAGCCGCGCGACTACATGCACGTCGGAGCAGCTACGACTTGGGCTGCATTCATCCAGCCCCAGAACCCCACGTCCGTATGGAAGATCTGGGTCATTTCCTTCGCGGCCGCCGCAGTTTTTTGCTCCGGCACTTCCCTGCATTCCTTCCAGAAATCCAGTTGACCGGAATCCGAACAAAAGTCCACGCAAATGATGTCACCATTGCACACCTGCTCGGTCGCGATCAGGTTGGCTACAGGCTGAACAACCAGACGTTCAATAGTGCGCTTCAAATGTCGCGCGCCGTATCGCGTATCGGTGCCTTGCTGAAGCAGATATCGTTTGCAGCCGTCGAACACGCGCAACTTGAGGGCGCAGCTTGGCGCCGAGTGGTAGAGCCGCTGCTGGACTGCGGTTAGTTCAATATCCAAGATCCTTCGAAGTTCGGCGTCGCCGAGTGGCTTGAACACAACGATCTTGTCCAGGCGGTTGATAAACTCCGGCGTAAACCTGCGCCGTGCCGCTTCGACGCCAGTCGATGCGATCCGCTCACTGAGCTTCTCCCCGTCATTGGGATCCGCCACCGCCGATGCAAATCCGAGTTTGGGTGACAGCATGGCGTTCATTTCCGCGGCTCCGAGATTACTCGTCATAAAAATGAGCGAGCGGGAAAAGTCGACTCGTTGATTGTCGCCCAAAGTGAGCGTGCCCTTATCGAGAATGCCCAGCAAGAGATTCCAGAGCGCATCGCTGGCTTTCTCGATTTCATCAAATAGGACGACGCTGATCTTCGCTGATTCCGTGTGATGCTTGTCAATCGCATCCTGAGATAACCGGGGACGACTTTCACGATGGCCAACATAGCCCGGAGGTGAGCCAATCAACTTCGCGATCTCATGGTCGTGCTGGAATTCGGCACAGTCGATTTTGATGACCGCCCCGGGATTGTTTAGAAGAGCCTCAGCGGTTGATTCCACGATCCGGGTTTTCCCAGTACCAGTGGGTCCCAAAAAGAGGAATGTAGCGATTGGGCGCCCGGTCGAAGACAGGCCCACCAGATGGGTCTGATACGTTTGCACGATCTGTGCGACCGCTTCGTCTTGGCCAATGACGGTTTCGTGTAAATGCTTCGCGAGGTCATCGGCTTTACGTCCCACTCTGGAAATATCCAACATTCGGTTCGGATGATCATTGTGGAGCATCGGGCACCTCACTTTCTCACCGGTCTCATGCAATCACGATGCCGCACTCTGGAAACGGTGCACAGCCAACAAAACTCATGCTCGATGAGTGTCGGTAAGAGAGGAACAGACCTTAGCCCGCAATCAATTCGATGCCGGGAAAATCAAAAATGATATTGAGGCCCATGCGCACGCCTCCGGCGTGCGCCCACGATATCTCAACTGCGAAATCCTGGGCGGTCATCGGCATCTTCAGAAATTTAACCGTGCATTAAACACGAACTGCCGATTCCACGTGTTCGGTAGCGCGATCCGGCCGAACTGCGTCGAGTTGATGCTGGCTGTCGGGTTAGCGAAATTCGGATGGTTTAATACATTGATCGCATCCAGTCGGATTTCCAGCTCTCTGGTTTCGTCGATTTTTGCGCGCTTGACGAGGTTGAGGTCGAGGGACGTCCTTGCTGGTCCCTCAAACCAGGCTTCGCCCAAATTCCCGATCGTTCCCGGCGCAGGATTAACGAGAATAGGCCGTCCTTGGGCATCGGCAAGCGCAAAATTACTGTTGAAGTTCTGTAGAGACTGGACCGTTGTGATGCCCGATCTGCCTGGATCAGTGACCGGCTGGAGTGCAGGGAAATAGCTAATCACGCCGGGCGGCAGGTTCGTCTTTGTGACCTGACCGAAGTTTTTGGGCAGTGCGGTGACGACGTCCGGAAAGTTGGTGGCGATTCCATAGGGGTTCGAGCCCGCAGTGATCGTGAGTGGTGTTCCGGAAGTCCAGTTAAAGATCGCGCCCAATTGCCAGCGTTCGACAAGCCGGGACAACACTGGCCCCGCTTTGGGCAACAACAGCCGCCCCGGACCGACCGGCAGCTCGAACGTACCGTTGCTACGGAAATCGTGCGTACGATGCAAGCTCGAGAGCGTTTTGTTCCCTCGCTCTCGCGGATTGATGATGCTGGTGGCGATTGTCCGGCTCCAGGTGTAGGTCGATTGGTTCGTGAAGCCATGCGACAGCCTCTTCGTCAACGCAACGTTCAGCGACTGGTACGTTGAGTTGTTGGGATTTGTAAAGAACAGCGCTTGCCCAAGCTGCGGATTCGTCAGAACAAAATTTTCGGGATATCCGTTGGTTCGAATGTAGTCGCCCGGATATCCGCCGACCGGCGCAGTTCTCGCCAGATAGGTGGCGAGGCCGGCTGGATTCCCGTTCGCGAGGAAACTGCGGGTCAGTGCATTCGAACGCAGCGAGGCAGAGCCCGTGACCGTTGTGCCATTGATCGTTCCCAAGCCGAGATTGAATCCGCGCAGCATGCTGTCGAACAACGGCGCGTCCTGGCCTGCTGCGGTCACGCGAAATGCGTCGAAGATTCCATTCTCAATCGTGTTGGGAGAATTCAGGTCGATTGTCGAATAAAGCTTCGTCCCCTTCGTACCTACGTAGCGAATCTCCAGCGTCAGATTCGACATCAGCTCGCGCTGCAACTCCACATTGAAGTTTTGCATGTACGGATTCACCAAGTTGGGATCCCACGCGTAGGTCGGTTGACTTACATTGGGCGTCGTAACCGGAACAACCGGAATTTGTCCCGATGGCAGCCGCTCGGGGATCGGGAGAACAATATTGCGGATATCCAGCTCCGCCGCCTTCGTCGTTGGGTGAGTTGCAGTCTGGGTCACACCCGGGAACTGAGTAATTGCCGAAGTGAATCCCAAGCCTCCGCCGCCGGCAAAGATGCTCGCATAATACAGTCCGTATCCTCCTCGCAGGACTGTCTTGTCCTTGCCGAACCAGGGCAACGACCAGCTAAAGCCGACAGCCGGACCAAAGTTGTTCCAGTCATTCTTGTACAGCAGCTTGTCGGGATTCGGAGATCCTTTCCCGATGAATTCCGCGCTCATCAGCGGACCGCGGATCCCAGGACGGAACCAATCCGCAAAGCTATTGCCGGAAAGACCAAACAGGCCGCCACCTCCTCCTTTGGGCGCCGCCATCAGGCCGTTTGAGTCGTAGGGTACGCCGTACCATTCATAGCGAATGCCGAGGTTCAGTGTCAGATTCGGCCGAATTTTCCAATCGTCTTTAAGGAAAGTGCTGAACTCGTTTTGATGGATGTTGGACCAGTTCTTGTACAGCGTTCTGTAGTCCTCGAATACAATCGTCTTCGGGTCTCGAATGTTGAACTGCTCATTGATGGCTCCAACCGAGCCGGACAGGTCGATCAACAGGTCACTCGCCCTGTTCGCATCAGGACCGCTGATACCGGGGAGGGTTTGAGTGTTGAATACGCTCACGGGGATTCCCGCCCAGAATTGGCGTCCGAAATTATTAATGCCATTTCCAACGAAAGAGCTTGGTCCAAGATCGACCCGTGGGATGTTTTGCTGCGAGCTGAACGTGTTGGTCGCGCCAAAGCGCACCTCGACGCCGCCCTTAAAGGCGTGTTTGCCTCGAGTCCAGCTCAGGTTGTCTCCGTATTGCCACAGCGGGTTCATTTCTCCGACAGTTCCGCCATCTTCAGCGCTCATCACGTTGGCGGAAAACAATGTGGGCCGGATAATAAACGGAATTCCCGATGGATGTTGGCCCAGAAACTTCCGCGCTTCCTCTCCGACTTTACCGGGACTGTCGTACGCTTTGACCCAGTCCAGTTTGTCGCGCCGCAGTCCAAAGCGGAATTCATTCAGCAGGGTCGGCGACAAGGTGGATACGAACGCGACGCCGTGTACACCTGCGGACGCCGAATCACCGCACCTTTGTAGCCATCCGGCCAAGGCGCCGAATCGGAGTCCGCCCAAGTGTGTTCCCGCGTGGCGACAGCGTTGAGCCGGTGTTTTTGACTGAAGTGATGATCGATCCGGAGGTTCGCTTGATCCCGATTGATGTTCTGTCCAAGTCCTGTGAAGCTTTCTGTGCCGATGCCGCGGCGTACCCAACGATACCCTGCCGTGTTGAGGCCGTCCACTATGTTGGCTGGGAACAAGCCCGTGCCGCTGAAATCATTCGGAAGCGGCATCCGGGCGATCATCTGCTGGATCATTCCGCTCGGATCAAATCCCGGCCGGTTTGCATCGCGATCGAAAACGCTGAACGAGGCGAGCGGGCCTGTCGCGCCCCTGGGCGTTAGCGGTTCGCCGGTCGAGGTAACCGTCGGGTTGGCTGCTGTGGACGGTGCGCTCTGTACTCCGGGAAAGTAACGGTAGAGGCCTTGCCGCGCTGTCGCGGTGAGGACAGTGCCAACCACGGTTTCACGCTGCACGGTGCGCATACCTTCATACAAAAAGAAGAAGAATGTCTTGTTCCGAACGATCGGTCCACCGAGGCGTCCTCCAAACTGGTTCCGGTTCAGGAAATTGGGTTTGATGCCGTTGTAGTTATTGGAAAAGGTATTCGCGTCCCAGACCGAATTGCGGTTCGACCAAAATAGGCTGCCACGAAAGTCATTTGTTCCGGCCCGCGTCCTCAATTGCACCTGCCCCGAGCCACGTCCCGTTTCGGCATCTGCAGGCGCCACGAGCACGCGAACTTCTTCGATGAGATCATTGCTAGTAAACGTGGAGGAGTAGGCCCCGTTATTGTATCGACCTTGCTGGACGCTGATGCCGTCCCGCGTCGTATTGATCATGTTCCCCGTGAGAAAACCAGTTGGTGAACCTGCAAAGCTTGTGGTTGAGCTGACTCCAGGTGTGGTGGAGATGAGATCCATCACGTTGCGGTTAATCAAAGGCAGGTCGCGCACTTTGTATTCGGGCAGCACTGAGCCCACTGACGCTGATGTCGTTGCGATCAGCGTGTCGGCCGCAACGCTTACCTCGACTGTCTGCGCCACCGAACCGACGCGCAGCATGAAATTCAGCCGTACCTGCTGCGAGATGCCCAGAGTAACGCTGTTGTAGGTCTCGGTCCGAAAACCAGATAATTCCGCGCTTACCTTATATGTTCCTGGTTGCAGCGCCGCAAATTGATAGGCGCCGGTTTCGTTGCTGATCGAATTGGTGATGATTCCAGTCTGCGTGTTTGTTGCGGTAATGGAGACACCCGGTATCAGCGCTCCGGTGGCATCGGAAACGGTGCCTCCCAACGTCGCGTTACTCGATTGAGCAAGCGATGACAGAAGCGTAAACGCTACGCATGACATCCCTCCCGCTCAAAGACGGAATTTTTGTTTGGTCCTTATTGTTGCGCGGTGATTATTGACGACCGTCCTGGACGTGTCAATGTGGAACAAATCACGCCAGAGGCGTGGCAGGAAATTAGCCGGGGGTTTAGCGAGCGGGAGCGAGCGCAACCCCCGGTTGTCTGAAAGGCAAAGAGATCCGCACCCTGGAGAGGGTGCGAGAAATCCTCGACACCCCTTCCAGGGTGCGGGATCCGTTTGGTTCCGTATTCCAGGGGTACGCAAAAAAACGCGTACCCCTGGCTAATCTCCGTGCACCGCTCCGCGGTGCCAAACGCGTAAAGTTTCGCTAATCTTCTTGCACCGCTCCGCGGTGGGTCAAAATTCTCTGAATGATATCCCGCGTCGAATGGGCCTTTGGATCTCCGGTGATTCGCACGGCACCGCCATAGCTGAGGACTTTATCCCGTTCAGGAACGGTTTGTTCAGTATAGTCCGTGCCCTTGGCGTGAATTGCGGGCCGCAGCACATCCAGCACGCACTCGACGTCCGGTTCGTCGAAAAGCACGACGTAGTCCACACAACGGAGTGCAGAAACAAGCTGCACTCGTTCATCCAGCGTGAGGATCGGCCGGCCGGGATCCTTGATCAACCGCATCGACTCGTCGCTATTGATCGCAACAACGAGGACGTCACCCAACGCCTTC
>QHXA01000034.1:0-1938 GCA_003222755.1 Acidobacteriota bacterium | reverse complement strand
CTTGCCCCGTACAATCTCCCGCACTTCTTCGAGCGGCCGAAGTTTCATCGCGCCTCGCCATCGACGGCTTCGACCAACTCCCGATGAGTCACTGGCCGGGTTCCGTATTTCATGACAACGATGCCGCCGGCGTAATTGGCTAATTGCGCCGCTTCATAGTATGTCGCGCCTACCGCAAGTGCGAGTGTGAAGGTTGCGATCACGGTATCGCCGGCGCCGGTCACGTCCGCCACCTCATCCGAACCGTGAATGGGAATATGCGTGGTCTTCTTTCCACGTTCGAACAATGCCATGCCATCTTTTCCTCGGGTGATGAGAACAGCCTGATGCTTGAGCTTACGAAGAAGAGTGCGCCCAGCCCATTCGAGCTTTTTAGCATCGTTTCCGATCGAGATGTCGAGCGCCGTTTCGACTTCCGGTTCGTTTGGCGTGGCCGCTGTCAGGTTGGAGAAGTTCATCAGCGAAAACCGCGAATCGATCGTAGCGGTCAGGGAATTTCTTCGAATTCTCGAAACAGTCTCCGGCGTGGCCAGAGCATAGCCATAGTCGGAGACCAGCAGCGCGTCCGCATCTCGCAAAGTGATTTTCAACTTTCGTTCCATGGCAGTTCTCAGCTTGTCATCTCGAAGCGGGGAACCCGCATCCAGTCTGACGATCTGCTGGCGCTGCGAATGGACCGCGCCGGCGAGAATTCTCATTTTGGACGGCGTCCGATACGCCTTCGCGACGGCGATCCCAGTAATGTCAATTCCGAGGCTCGAAAAATATTGGAGAAGCTGACGGCCCTCTGCATCATCGCCGACGAGGCCAATGGGAATCGGATGTGCGCCGAGCGCCCAAAGATTATGGATGGCGTTAGCGCCGCCTCCAGGAACCACTTGCGTCTCGCGGTGATTCAGAATCAGGACCGGAGCCTCGCGCGAAATTCGTGCGATTTCGCCGTACACAAACACGTCAGCCACAAGATCGCCAAAGACGACAACGCGCTTACCATTGAATCGATCGACGATTTCGCGCAGTCCATTCATGCGAACACACCGGAGATGATCAATTCGACGGCATCGAGCAGGTTCTCCGCGATGAGATGCGGCTGCAACGCAACGTGTTTGTATTTGGCATACTCGGCGCGCCCATTGCCCGTCATCACGAGCACCGACCGCGCTCCAGCAGCGTGTGCAGCATCGACATCGAGGTATCGGTCGCCGATCATATACGAATGCGCAAGGTCAATCCCAAGCTCCTGCTGAGCGCGTAGCAGCAAGCCGGGGCGTGGTTTTCTACAATCGCATCCGGTTTCGGGATGGTGAGGGCAGAAATAGACAGCGTCCAGTTTCGCATTGTGGCGCGCGAGTTCGGCTCGAAGCAGGTCGTGCACTTCGTGAACAAGAGATTCAGGAAAGTATCCACGCTCGATCCCGGATTGATTTGTAATCAAGACCGCTTTCATGCCGCTTTCATTGATTTTCCGGATTGCCGGACCCGTCCATGGGAATGGTTTGTACAGGCCTGTGTCGTACATGTAGCCGATTTCTTCCGACACGGTCCCGTCACGGTCCATGAAAATGGCTTTGTGCATACGCTACGAAGTCAACAACTCCTTGGCTGCTTTGCAAACATCTTCAACCGTTACACCCATCATGCATCGATGATCGATGGGGCATTCACGCAACAAGCAAGGACTACATTCGACTGCGTGCTTCACCACGCGTGTTCGTCGCCCGCACGGGCCCGTAACTCTTGCGTCCGTTGAGCCGAAAATCGCGACGGTGGGTACACCCAAGGCCGCCGCGACATGCATCGGTCCCGAATCGTTCGTAATCATCAGCGATGATTCGGCCAGGACGCCAATCAAGGTTCCTAAAGACGTTTTTCCGTTTAGCACCACAGCTGGCGCCTTCATGCGACGTCGAATTTCTTCCGCGATCGACCCCTCTGTTT
>QHXA01000033.1 GCA_003222755.1 Acidobacteriota bacterium | reverse complement strand
TCGTACTCCTTTCGATAAGTGTTTGCGAACTATTCGGAGGCACAACGGCCGGCATCCAGCCCACTGAGCGGTGATGAAGCTAAAGTAAATGCAGGTCGTTTTGCGGAACCTCCTTGTTATAGGCCACCGGTACTGCTCCAGTACCTACCCTTTCGAATCTTGCGTAGGTCCACGCTGCGGAAAATTCAGACTTACGGCTTTCAATTCGTGCCGCACATCGGAGTCTGACCTGTTAGGTTTTCTAGTGAGGCCAATATCCTTCCGCCGATCGCCTTGAGTAAAGAAAAAATGTGCGTACCTTGGCGTGTGAGTTCCAACTCTCCGCCTCTCCGCATCAAGGGGTGGCATCCAGCAACGCCTTCGCTATAATTGGCCATTCTCTTTGTCACAAAGGAGCAAAGCCATGTCTCTTCGCACAACCCGCGCCGTGCGGCGCAGTCTTCTAACCTTGATGCTGGTTATAAGCTTGGCCCCGCTACTCGCCGCTCAAACACAGCCGCCGAGCGTCCAGAAGGGACCCTCGATGGCAGGAATCACCGAGTACACGTTTCCGAACGGACTGCGAGTCTTGCTGTTGCCGGATTCGAGCAGTAACACGATTACAGTGAACGTCGTGTACCTCGTTGGATCTCGTCACGAAGGCTATGGCGAATCAGGCATGGCGCATTTGCTGGAGCATCTGAATTTCATCAAGAGCACGCATGATCGCAACATCAAGAAGGAACTTGAAGACCACGGGGCACGCTGGAACGGCACGACCTGGCTCGACCGGACCAACTACTTCGAGACTGTAAATGCGTCGGAAGAGAATCTGCGGTGGGCACTCGGACTGGAGGCGGAACGCATGGTGAATATGCGTATTGAAAAGGAGCTTCTCGATACGGAAATGACCGTGGTCCGCAATGAATTCGAACGAGGGGAAAACAGCGTCAATAATGTCCTTGAAGAGCGTGTCCTCTCGACCGCGTACCTATGGCACAACTATGGCAAGTCCACCATCGGTTCACGGGCCGACATCGAGCGCGTCCCCATCGACCGCCTCGCCGCCTTTTACAAGAAGTACTACCAGCCCGACAATGCGGTCGTCGTAATTTCCGGCCAGGTCGAGCCGACGAAAACACTCGAGATCGTCGCTTCTACTTTTGGCGTCATCCCGCGCCCCACCCGCAAGCTGGATGAAACCTATACGGTCGAGCCTTCGCAAGATGGCGAGCGCATGGTTGAACTTCGGCGTGTTGGGAAAGGAAAAAATCTCATGATCGCCTACCATTCGCCCGCGATGGCGCACCCGGACTCGGCCTCGCTCGAAGTCATGGCCGGCATTCTGGCTGGACGCGGCGGCACCGGCCGCCTGGACAAAGCTCTAGTGGACACGAAGAAGGCGTTGACCATCAGCGTGTCCGTGTACGAATTACATGACCCAGGCGTTGTCTTGATTTCAGCAACGCTGAGCGATGATCAGTCGCTGGATGAAGTGAAGAAGATCATTTTGGAAACCGTCGCCGGTCTGGCCCGTGAAGCGCCGACAAAGGAAGAGGTGGATCGCGCGAAAACCCGCATCATTCAAGGAATGGATCGGGGCTTCGCCAATTCACAGCAATTGGCTATGCAGTTGACTGACGTGATCGCCGACGGCGAGTGGCGGCTCCTGTTCACGAACTATGAAGAAGTCAAGCGCGTAACGGCAGAAGATGTAACCCAAGTTGCGAAGACTTACTTCAAGGATTCCAATCGCACCGTTGGCATGTTTATTCCCGAGACGGCGCCGGACCGCACGACGGTTCCGGCAGCGCCGGCCATCCAGGCGCTTTTAAGCTCGTACACGCCCGATATCAAGGTGGAGACGGGTGAAGCTCTTGATCCAGCGCCGGCCAACATCGAAAAAAGAATCACGCGGTCGAAGCTGTCTAGCGGCTTTCGTCTCGCTCTGCTTTCCAAAGCCTCGCGTGGCAATCGCGTCCAGGCATCGCTGACGCTTCGATTCGGCGATGAAAACTCTCTCGCCGGACAGAACGCGGCCGCTCAATTGGCCGACGCGCTTCTCTTGCGCGGCACCAAGAGTAAGTCGCGGCAACAGCTTCAAGATGAAATGCAAAAGCTGAACGCGACCATCAATATCGGTGGTGGCGGACTCGCCAGCGTCAGTGCAAATATTTCCACGACCGCCGAAAACTTGATTCCAGCCATGCGCCTTGCCGTGGAGATCCTGCGCGATCCCGCATTTCCCGAGTCCGATTTCGAGCAGATTCGCAAACAGCGCATCGCGCAAATCGACCGAGGCCGAACCGAACCGGGCACGCTGGTGTCGCAAATGCTTCAAAGCAACATCAGTCCGTATCCACGAACTGACGTACGCCACGTCCGGACGATCGATGAAGAAATCGAGGATCTCAACAAGATCACGCTCGATGACGTGAAGAAGTTCCATGAAAAGTTCTACGGCGCCTCGCAAGGCGAGCTCATCGCGGTCGGTAAATTCGACGCGGCGGCGGTAGAACGAGAAGCGGGCGAGCTTTTGGGCTCTTGGAAGAGCGCGAGCCCATACCAACGAATCGTCAACAATTACAAGGAAGTCCAGCGAATCAACAACAAGATCGAAACGCCAGACAAGGAGAATGCGCAATTGTCTGCGGGCTTGCGGCTCCGCATGCGCGACACGGACGCTGATTATGCGGCAATGGTCATGGCCAATTACATGTTCGGCGGCGGAATCACCGCGCGACTGCCAGACCGCGTCCGGAATCGCGAAGGATATAGCTACAGCGTTTCTTCAAACTTCAACGCGCCCGTCGAAGGCGATGCGGCTGTGTTTTCAGCTTCGGCCATTTCCAATCCGGCAAACACGCCGAAGGTCGAAGCGAGTTTCCTTGATGAGCTGACGAGGACAGTGCGGGATGGCTTTACCGCGGAAGAGCTCGCTGCAGCAAAGAAGGCCCTTCGTGATGAGCGGATCGGCGGACGCTCCAGCGACGCGGGTCTGCTGAACCTCATCTCCGCACGCGAGCAATACGGCCGAACGCTCGCCTGGGACGAGCAATTGGATACGAAGCTTCAGGCATTAACGCTGGATCAGGTGAACGCCGCCTTCCGGCGTCACGTCAACGCGTCCCAGCTTTCGATCGTGAAGGGTGGCGACTTCAAACGAGCGAATGCGTACCAATGACAGAGAAAAGTCCCCTCCTTGGAAAAGGAGGGGACTTCACTGGCTCATTCTGATCTCTTCTTTTGCTACAAATAGTCTGGCCAGGTCAGGATGTCTGAATTAAGTATCGAAGCGGCCCCTTGGACTACGGAGCACGGCAGACGAAATTGGCGGCGTCATCGATGCTGCCCGTGCCCTTGTATTTGGCGACCTGAGGATACGGACACAGGGGACGCGTGCGGTCCACCTTGCCGTCGGTGCTGTGGGACGCGATCAACTTGTCCGGCGCCATGCCCTGTTCCACCCAGCGCTCAAGCGCGCCGACTTTATCGAATACATTGGGACCTTCACCGCCGCCGCAGTGGCCCATTCCGGGCTCCAGGAATAGCCGGACACTCTTGGACGCATTAGCCGCACCGCCCATAGTATCGACGACGCTCTTGTAATATTTGATGGTGTTCAGCGTCGGGACATTGGGGTCGCTCCAGCCGTGATAGAGCAGCAGTTTGCCGCCGTGTGCGAAGAACGCCTTCATGTTCGGATCGGTGGCGTTCATAACCACGTTTTCCGGTAGGTCACCACGCACCACATCGCTGTCGAAGTTGAAAGTCTTCCAGTCCCAATTAGCGTCTTTGAATACCACATATCGATACTGATCATAGATATTGGCCGAGGGTTCGGGACCCTGGGCCTGAACGCCCCAGCCCAGTTCAGTCCCCGGCACCAGGGACGAAAACAGCTGCTGTCCGGTACGCGGGTTGATGGCGGGAGAATAGATCTTCTTTGCCGCCTCCACTTGAGGGGCGGTCAGGCAGGCGGAGCCGTCCCCGTTCTTGCAGAGCAGCACTTTAGAATCGAAGTTGCACGTCCTGGGGTCATCGATCAGGCCATCCTTGAGCCCGTCCTGGCTGTCGCAGGCGGCGAGAGCGGCCTGATGGATGATCGGATACTTGCTGGGAGGGATGTAGCTGGCCGGATCCTTCAGCACCGCGTCGGCAATCCACAAGGAGATGGCGGTCCGGTTCGCCGGCGCTCCGGCGATGATACCGTCGTAATCATCAGGAAATTTTTGCGCTTCCTTGAGGCCCTGTCGTCCACCTGTCGAGCAGCCGTTCCAGTAAGAAAGTTTCGGCGCGCTTCCATAAAAAGCCTGAATGATGGCCTTGGCCTTCACGGTCATTTCGTGTTCGGAACGCCACGCGAAGTCGATAAGCTTTTCGGGATGATCGAGCGCAAAAGTTCCGCGGCCCCCCACATGTCCGGTGTCGGTGGATGCGCTCGCATACCCTGCGCGGATGGCGTCAGCCATGGCGGAATAGCTGATCACTCCGGCCCAGCCTCCATTACCGACGGCCTGGAACTTGCCGTTCCAACCATTGATTGGCAGCCAGACTTCCACTTTGATATCTGAATCGCTGGTGGGCTTTAGTGTTGCGGCCACGCGGCAGAACTCGGAAAGATTCTTGTACGGATTAGCGCCTCTTCCGCCGGCTTGCCGGTCCCCTGGAACCGAGAACTGGCCCGCCGGTACGAGCTGAGCTATGGTGATGGTTGTGTCCTTCAACGCAAGCGCTGCCAGGCTGTCGCATGAGGATGCAATTGCGGGCACCCCAGACAGGCACACAAAAATGCCGATAGCACACATTAGAATCTTCATCTGGCCTCCAAGTGGAACAAGTGGAGGTGAGTATACAACCACTGGGTCAACTGTGTTCCGCTTCGATGATCACTTCATACAGATGCAGGAATGGCGCGAGCCGAGCCCGAAAGGGTACGAGCAGTGAACACTGATGCCGGTAAGAATGTCGATTCGGTTGGGAGGACGTCCGAGTTGAACGACTTTGACCGCTTCTACGAGCGAAGTCTCAAGACCGGTGACGTGGTTAAATCCAAACGATTGCAGCACAGCGATAACACGCGCCGCGTTTTCGGCAGAGGGTCGAACGAAAAAATCCAGATCGCCTGTGAAGCGCGGATAGCCATGATAAGCGACCGCATGACCCCGAACGATGACGTACTCAACATTGCGAGAGTTCATCAATGCGATAAACTCTCTCAAATCTTTCTGCAGCTTCACCGTAACTGCTCCGGTACGCATCGATGAGTTCGAGCAGAATATCCAGGCGTTCTTCTGGAGTCAGAGAAGCGTAGTATTGATGGTCAGCCTCATCAGCTTCTGCCAGACTGTCGAAGCGGCGGATGTCCATAAGTCGAGCATATCACGCTGAACCATTTCGTCGGGGGCTACCTCCTGACGGCGTAACTCAGGACTTATGTCGAATGTGGGTTTCTGTGGCTGTTGGTTAACGTCAGCGTTTCTTCATTGCCCTCGAATTGCCGCCTATATTCAGACATCCTGACCTGGCCCTGATAATTTGCACTAAACGAGGAAAACAGAATGGGCCCGCCGCACGCCGGAGGCGTGTCAGGAAATTAGCTGGGGGTTAAGCGAGCGGAAGCGAGCGCAACCCCCGGTTAATTTCCTGACACGCCTCCGGCGTGCGCAAAATGGCAAACTCCAGCGGGCGGTCATAGACCGCCCCTACAGTTGGATGGCCCTGAATTCCGACACCTCGTGAGCAGGGATCCGAAACAACCGCTCGCGACCGCTGAGGCAATCGTAAAAAATGTACCATCGAAGTTGTTCGCCCGAAGGTCCACCCGTCCGCTTGAATTTCTAAGGCAGTCCTGCCACTGCGCGGAAGCAAGCCTTTCTTCGGCCGCCCACAAGAAACGGCATATAATGTCCGCCGGGTGGCCCCTTCCTACATCCACGGTGCATCTTGAAAGGCCGCTGCTCGAATGCGGGGAGATGATGGGAGTGCTATGTTGAATCGAAGATTTCGTTTCGGAAGTCTCATCGTGCTGGTAGTCATGAGCCGGCCGCTATTGGCGCAGCAGTCATGTGAAAGCCTGAGCGGCCTGAAATTGGCACATACGACCATCACGGCTTCGACATTGATTTCCGCCGGACCACTTTCCAATACGCAGGCCCTCACGGTGCCCGCGCATTGCGAAGTGAAAGGTGTGATTCGCCCGACGAAAGATTCCGAGATCAAATTTGCCGTGTGGCTCCCGCCGGCCGGCTGGAATGGAAAGTATGTTCAGAACGGCAACGGCGGATGGGCCGGCAACATTCCATATCGGAACATGATCGATCCGCTCAGCCGCGGCTATGCCACGGCTGCCACTGACGATGGTCATGAAGGCGGGGCCGGCGCGGACTGGGCCATCGGCCATCCCGAGAAGTTGATCGATTTTGGATACCGTGCCGTGCACGAGACGAGCGTCCAGGCGAAGGCGATCGTTCGAGCGTTTTACGGACGCGATCCTTCGCTCAGCTATTTTGTGGGCTGCTCCGACGGAGGCCGCGAGGCTCTAATGGAAGCGCAACGATATCCGGACGAGTTCAACGGAATCATCGCCGGGGCTCCGGCAAACAACTGGTCGCATCTTTTTACAGGATTCGTCTGG
>QHXA01000032.1:24838-32905 GCA_003222755.1 Acidobacteriota bacterium | reverse complement strand
CCCCCTCGGTCCCTTGCATTCAGGTCGAGGATGAACGTGCGGCAATGGCCGCGATCGCCGGAAATTTCTACGGCCATCCGACGAAGAATCTGCATCTCATAGGTGTCACGGGCACGAACGGCAAGACAACGACGACTTATATCGTCGAGTCGATCCTGAAGGCTGCCGGTAAACGGGCAGCGGTTCTCGGCACGATTGAATACCGGGGTCCAGGATTCGATTCCGTCGCGGAACGGACGACGCCTGAAGCACCGGACCTCGAGAAATTGTTCCGGCAAGTGGTCGACGCCGGTTGGCAGCACGCGGTAATGGAAGTCTCATCGCATGCGATCCAGATGAAGCGCGTCGCAGGCTTGCAATTTGAAGTTGCAGTGTTCACGAATCTCAGTCGCGATCATCTCGATTTCCACGGCGACATGGAATCCTACTTTCAGGCAAAGCGAAAGCTATTCGAAGGCATAAACGGCGTGAGGCCCCGGGTGATGGTGCTGAACGCCGATGATTCTCGATACGAAGATTTGCGAACCATTGACCCGCTGCGGGCCATCAGCTATGGAATGTATCTATCCTGTACAGCACTCGTTTGGCTGGGAAGCGACCGACGCTATGTTTAAAACGCCAATCGGCGAGCTAAAGGTGCGCACGTCTTTGATGGGCAAGGCCAACGTCTATAATGTCGGCGCCGCGATTGGGGTGGCCGTGGCTCTAGGCATACCCGCGCAGGCCATCGCGCGCGGAATCGAAGAATTGCGTCACGTTCCCGGAAGATTTGAGATCGTCAGTGCCGGCCAGCCGTTTCGGGTCATCGTCGATTACGCCCACACGGACGATGCGCTGGAAAAAGTATTGAAGTCTGCGCGTGAAATCACACGCGGGCGATTGATCGTCGTGTTTGGCTGCGGTGGCGAACGCGATCGGACAAAGCGTCCTGTGATGGGACAAGTGGCCGCGCGCGAAAGCGATTACGCCATCATCACTTCCGACAACCCGCGCGGCGAAAATCCAATTGCGATCATTCGAGAAATTGAAGAAGGAATTAAAAGCGCAAATTACCGGATTGAAGTCGACCGGCGCAAGGCGATCCGTTTGGCGCTGACCGAGGCGATGGAAGGCGACACGGTCCTCATTGCCGGCAAAGGTCATGAGACGTATCAAACGATCGGAACGACGGTGCATCCATTTGACGATCGCCTGGTAGCCAAAGAACTGCTCGATGAACTTAACGCTGGAAGAAATTAGCGCGGCTGTGGGCGGTACCCTCGAAGGTCCGGCCAATGTGAAGGTCCGCGGCTATTCGATCGATACGCGTACGTTGAAGCCGGGCGAACTGTTCTTTGCGATCAAAGGCCCCAAGTTTGATGGCCATGATTTTGTGCAGCAGGCCTTCGCGAAGAAAGCAGCCGCCGTTGTCGTTCAGCAACGCCCAATTTCAGGCGCGCTGATCCATGTTTCATCCACCATCCAAGCTCTCCAAGACCTCGCGCGAGACGTCCGTCGCCGTTGGGGCATGCCGATCATCGCCATCACCGGTAGCGCGGGCAAGACAACAACGAAGGAAATGACGGCCGCCGTTTTGGGGAAAAAGTTCACGGTTTTGCGCTCGGTCGGCAATCTGAACAATGAATTTGGGCTTCCGTTGTGTCTGCTCCGAGTGGAGCGGTACCAGAATTTCGGCGTGCTTGAAATGGGAATGTCGGCCAAAGGCGAAATCCGAAGACTTGCATCGATTGCGGAGCCGAACGAAGGTGTTGTGACCAATGTCAATCCTGTGCACCTCGAGTTTTTCAAATCGGTCGAGGAAATCGCCGAAGCAAAAGCCGAACTGATTCGCTTATCTCAACAACGACGACACTCGCGTGCGCGCAATGGCGCACGGGTTCACGGGCAAGGTCGTCACGTACGGCGTCAGGTCGGCGGCGTTGTTCGGAGTGCAGCAGATGCGAGACCTCGGGCTAGACGGTACGGCTTTCACAGTCCGTCACGCGGGCCGTGATTTCGATTTCGTTTTGCCACTGCTCGGGCAACACAACGTGGCGAACGCAGTTGCCGCGATCGCCGTCGGTGCGACACACGAGGTACCGTGGGATGCGATGCGCGAAGCCGTTGGCGACATGAAGCCCGAGAAAATGCGTGGAGAGGTTATCAAGTTCCGCGAAGGCTTTACGGTTATCGATGATTCCTACAACTCGAATCCCCGCGCGCTGTCGGAAATGATCCGGTTCGTCGGCAGGCTTGCCGGATTCGAGCGCAAAATCCTCGTTGCCGGCGAGATGCTCGAGCTTGGACCCGAAGCTGCCGAACTGCATCGCAGTTGTGGACGTGATGCCGCCAGAGCCGGACTGGCGCTGGTTCTTGCTGTACAAGGACAGGCGAAAGAAATTCTCGAGGGCGCCCTCGAAGCCGGGATGCAGCGCCCGCGGCTCAAGTTTGTACGTGATGCCGTGCAGGCCGGCGATCTGCTGGCGCGCACGGTGAAAAAAGGCGACATCGTCCTGATCAAAGGTTCGCGGGGAGTCAAGCTCGAGCAGGCGATCAACACACTCCGGGCGGCGTTCTCGAGCATGGAGCCGTAAGCGTCGATGCTGTACCACATTCTTTACGAATTCCTGTATCCCCTGTACAAGTATTGGCCGCTGCTGCGCGTACTGAATGTCTTTCAATACATTACTTTTCGAACCGCGTATGCCAGCATCACCGCACTGCTCCTCAGCTTGATGCTCGGGCCCTGGCTCATTGCACGCCTGCGCGCATTTCAAATTGGGCAGCACATTCGGGAAGAAGGCCCCAAATCGCACCATCAAAAGGCGGGCACGCCAACGATGGGTGGTCTGCTGATTGTGGTATCCATCGTGGTGCCGACGCTGTTGTGGGCAAATCTCAGAAACCGGTTTGTCTGGCTTGTGATTATCGGAACTGTCGCATACGCCACGGTCGGCTTTGCCGACGATTACATCAAGATCGTGCGGAAGCGATCGCTCGGCTTGAGGGCTCGAGAGAAGATCGGGTTGCAGGTTCTGACCAGCTTCACAGTCGGCATGGTTCTCCTGTACTGGATGAACATCAGCCCGCGGCTGTACTCGACAAAACTGAACGTCCCCTTCTTCAAGGCATTTGCCCCCGATCTGCTCCTGGATCGGCTGTTTGCGACCCCGTTCTGGGTCATTGCCTACTTGCCGTTTTTGGCATTTGTGACGCTGGTCATTGTAGGCGCCTCGAACGCGGTGAACCTGACGGATGGATTGGATGGATTAGCCATTGGCTGCACCCTGATCGCGTCAGCGGCTCTGACGGCGCTGACATACATAACCGGACACAAAGTGCTGTCGGATTACCTAGACATTCAGTTTCTCCCCGACGTTGCCGAACTTACGATCTTCTGCGGCTCGATGGTGGGCGCGAGTCTCGGTTTTCTCTGGTACAACGCGCATCCCGCTGAAATTTTTATGGGCGATGTCGGATCGCTTGCGCTTGGCGGCGCGATAGGCACGATTTCCGTCATCATCAAACAGGAGTTGCTGCTCGTCTTCATCGGCGGTGTCTTCGTGGCTGAAGCGCTTTCCGTGATGATCCAAGTGTTCTCATTCAAGGCTCGCGGCAAGCGGGTCTTCAAAATGGCGCCTTTGCATCATCATTTCGAGCTGACGGGGTGGAGCGAATCGAAGGTCATTATCCGATTCTGGATCGCATCGATCATTTTGGCGTTATTTAGTTTGTCGACGTTGAAGCTCAGGTGAACGCAGCTTGGCTAAGAAACTCAAACCCGATCGCGTCCTGTTCTTCGTAACACTGGCGCTCGTAGGTTTCGGTGTCGCGATGGTGTTCAGTTCCTCGGCGATTGTTGCGAAAGAGAAATTCGGCGATCCCAATTATTTTTCATTCAAACAGCTGATCTTCGCCGCGCTTGGTCTTGCCGTGATGTTTATTGTCATGAAGGTCGACTATCACGCGTACCGGAATCCGGCGGTGGTCTTCTCGGCTCTATCGATTGTCGTCGGGCTGCTGGTGCTGGTCTTTTTTCTCGCTGCTGCAGCAAATACGCACCGGTGGATCCAGCTGGCAGGATTCTCGGTACAGCCTTCCGAACTTGCAAAGCTCGCTTTGATATTTTTCCTTGCTTACTTTCTCGAGAAGCGCAAAGGCAAAGTCAACGATCTCACGTTTACGTTGATCCCGATCGCCATCGTCGTCGCACTCCTTGCGGGTCTGATCGTGCTGCAACCCGACCTCGGAACGGCCATCTCGTTATTGGTGATCAGCGTCGTCCTGTTATTTGTTGCCGGCTTGGATCTGCGTTGGATTGCAGCCTCCATCATTTTCGCCGTGCCGGCCTTCTACCTGCTGGTCTTTCGTGTGAAGTACCGGCGAGAGCGGATCCTCGCGTTTATGAATCCATGGGAAGAGCCACTGGGACGCGGGTTTCAAATCATTCAATCCTTACTGTCGGTCGCATCGGGCGGAATCGCGGGTCTTGGTTTCATGGAGGGAAAGCAGAAGCTCTTCTATTTGCCTGAAGCACACACGGATTTCATTTTTGCGGTCGTCGGTGAAGAAATGGGCATGATCGGCACCTGCGGCGTCTTGCTGTTGTTCACCGTCTTTCTCTGGCGGGGCGTGCGCACCTCGATGCGCGCGCCGGATGTGTTCGGTTTCTATCTGGCGCTCGGGATCACGATGATGGTTTGCGTTCAGGCCTTTATCAACATGAGCGTCGTACTGGGACTCTTGCCGACAAAAGGAATTCCGCTGCCGTTCCTGTCTTACGGCGGCAGTTCGTTCGTCGTGATGTTGGCCGCGGTCGGAATTCTGCTGAATGTGTCGCAGCATTCCAATTGAGAAATGAATTACCAAACCAGTTGGTCCTGAGTTGGGACTCATGAAAGTCATTATTGCAGGCGGCGGAACCGGAGGCCATTTGTTTCCCGGTATCGCGGTGGCAAGAGAGATCCAGCGCCGCGATCCCGGATCAACGATTTTATTTGTCGGAGCAGAGCAGGGCATTGAAGCGAGAATTGTCCCAAAAGAAGGATATGAGTTGCGAACCTTGCCGATTGGCGGAATCAAAGGTGTCGGCGTTGGCCGTCAGGTCCGCAATTTGATGGGAATGGTGAGCGGCGGCTTGAAGGCGCAGAAAATCCTGCGGCAGTTCAATCCTGACGTCGTGATCGGCGTCGGCGGCTATGCTTCATTTCCGATGCTGAGCGCTGCAATACTCGGCGGCTATCCGCGAATTGTGATGGAGCAAAACGCGATTCCTGGGCTTGCCAATCGTGTACTTGGGAAGTGGGTCGATTTTGCAGCCGTCACGGACGCACGGACGCAGTCGTATTTCGGTCAACGGTCAGTCGTGACCGGGAATCCCATTCGCCCTGAGTTCAAGTCCATCCCACCCAAAGTGCACGTGCCGCCTTACACCATTCTGATCTTCGGCGGAAGCCAAGGCGCGCAATCCATCAATCGTGCAGTTATCGATGCGCTCGAGAATCTCGACAATTGGAAGGACCGGCTTCGGTTTGTTCATCAGACCGGCGAGCGGCAGTTGGAAGACGTTCGACGGGCATACGTGACCAAGGGTTTTCAAGCCGACGTCCGTGTTTTCTTCAACAATTTCCATGAACAATATGCGGCCGCGGATTTGATCGTGTCTCGATCGGGAGCAACCACAGTCGCGGAAATCAAGGCCGCCGGCCGCGCGGCCGTCTTAATACCGTTTCCGTTTGCCACGGATGATCACCAGACGAAGAACGCTCGCGCGATGGCCGATGAGAATGCTGCAGTGCTGATCAGCAATGCGGATTTAACAGGAAAACGGCTGGCAGAGAGCGTCCGTGAATTGATCGGTAATCCAGCACGGCTATTAGAAATTGAAACCAACGCACGGCGCATGGCGATTCTGGATGCAGAGGAGCGGATTGTGAATTTGGTCGAGTTGGCGGTGGAGCGGAGGGCCGCCCCTTGAAATGTTTAAGCGATTCAAGCACGTTCACTTTGTCGGCATCGGTGGCATCGGGATGAGTGGTATCGCCGAAGTGCTGCTGAACCTTGGCTACAGGGTGACAGGCTCGGATATTCGCGCAACCGCAATCACGGAACGCTTGGAACAGCTCGGCGCCACCATCTACCCGCGGCATGCCGCAGAAAACGTCAAAGGCGCGCACGTGGTTGTTGTGTCGTCCGCCGTTCACACTAACAATCCGGAAATCGAGGAAGCGCAGCGCCGGAAGATTCCGGTGATCGCCAGAGCCGAGATGCTGGCCGAACTGGCTCGCTTGAAATACGCGATCACCGTCGCCGGCACACACGGCAAGACAACGACAACTTCAATGATCGCTACTGTTCTGGACCGTGCAGGATATGACCCCACAGTCGTGGTTGGCGGTCTCTTGAACACGATTGGCAGCAACGCTCGGCTTGGGAAAGGCGACTTTATAGTTCTCGAGGCTGACGAAAGCGACCGCTCGTTCCTCATGCTGTCTCCCACGATTGCGGTTGTTACCAACATCGAAGCGGACCATCTCGATCACTATCGCGATCTCGAAGACATCCAAACCACTTTTTTATCGTTTATCAACAAGGTCCCTTTCTATGGGGCCGTGATTCTTTGTATTGATGAGGCGCCTGTGCAGTCGTTGATTCCGCGAATCCAGCGGCGCATCGTCACATACGGCACGGCCGCTACAGCGGACGTTTGCATTACCGATGTCCATTTCCAAGACCTGGGCTCCGCCTCCACGTTGCGTTTCAACGGCAGCACGACGCAACAATTGAAATTGAGCGTACCCGGCATGCACAACGTGCTCAACGCGACGGCTGCCTTCGCGGCCGCTCGTGACATGGGTATTGAGCCCAGCGTCATTGCGGGCGCGCTGGAGAACTTCCCCGGCGTGGATCGCCGTTTTCAGATCAAATCGCACGATGGCGTGACCGTCATCGACGACTATGCGCACCATCCAACGGAGATCCGGGCCACGCTTGGCGCCGCCAAATCCGGTAATTTCCGCCGCATCTTCGCGATCTTTCAGCCGCACCGCTATACACGGACGTTTCATCTCTTCGATGATTTCGCGCGAGCGTTCAATCTTGCGGATGTCGTGTTGATTCTGGACATCTATCCGGCCGGTGAGAATCCGATCCAGGGAATTACCACGCCAGCGCTCATCGAGAAGCTGAAGAGTTTCGGCCACAAGAACGCGATCTATGCTCCGACATTTGAGATGATCGAGTCTTACATCACAGCCAACGCAAAATCTGGTGACGCCGTCGTTGTCATGGGGGCCGGCAGCGTCACGAAACTCTCCGACACGCTGTCGCAGCGCCTGTCGAGGACTGCATGAAATCGCGCGTGGCAAAGCTCATCCGCTTCGCGCAAATTCTGATGGCTGTTTGTTCGATGGTGGGTCTCTCGTGGGGCACCTACGAGGTCATTCTCTACCTGAGAACGGCTCCGCGTTTTGAAGTTCATAAGTTTTCGGTGACGGGCCTCAAGCATGTAAGGCAGAGCGAAGTCCTTGCGAATGCCAGCTTCGAGGTCGGTACAAATGTCTTTCGTGTCGATCTGCGCGAGATGCGGAAGCATGTTGAAGAGTTGGACTGGGTTCGATACGCGTCAGTGCAGCGTATTCTGCCGGATCAAATCGTCATCAAGATCGTTGAGCGTGAGCCGATCGGGTTGACGCGCATTCAAGGCGAGATCTACCAATTTGACATTGACGGCAAGATCCTGGATCCCGACTCGGCAAACGCGTCAAGCTTTCCTGTTCTCGACAGCCTCCGCCGCGGCGATCGCGCAGGCAATGTGCGAAAAATCGACCGTTATCGCCATATTCTGGAAGAGTTGGGTCAGACATCTTTATCCGAGATTCACATCACCGATTCCGGCGAAGTCACCATCGTGTCTGCGAGTGATCCCATATTAATCAATCTCGGCACCGCCGAATTCCGAACGCGTTGGGTCAAATACCTTCAGCTCAAACCGCAAATTCAGCAGCAGTATCCACAGGCTGTGCGTGTCGACCTTCGGTTCAAGAACCAGGTCATCATCAAATTGAACGATGACGGTGCCGGCGAAAA
>QHXA01000032.1:20736-24770 GCA_003222755.1 Acidobacteriota bacterium | reverse complement strand
CACGCTGATTGCGGCTGTAGGCGAATCCGGCTTGGAGCTAATTGGCATCGGTATTGCGGAATCAAAAGGTCTGAAGAAGGGTGCGGTCGTCAACATTGAAGCTACAGTGGAGTCGATAAAAAAGAGCGTAGCCGAGGCAGAGGCCATGGCATGCTGCGAGGTGGAGACCGTCTACGTCGGGTTGGCCGGCCCGCACATCAAGAGTTTCAATAGCCGTGGTGTGACATCGATTCCAACCAGGACCCGCGAGATCAACAGCGATGACGTCCGGCGGGTCATCGAAACGGCGCGCGCCGTCGCGCTCTCTCCTGACCGCGAAATCATTCACATCCTGCCTCAGGAATTCACTGTTGACGACCAGTATGGGATCGGCGATCCGCTTGGCATGGTCGGCACACGTCTCGAAGTCAACGTCCATATCGTGACTAGCTCGACGACAGCGGCGCAGAACATTATCACTGCGGTGAATCGTAGCGGACTTCTTGTTGGCGATACTGTGCTCGAGCCGATTGCCATCGCGGAAGCAATTCTCAGCGAGGACGAGAAGGAACTCGGATCCGTGCTGGTCGACATTGGAGGCGGAAAGACGAACGTCGCGATTTACCATCACGGCGCTGTGCGCCATACGGCCGTCGTTCCTCTAGGTGGCGAACTTTTCACAAACGATATCGCGGTGGGTTTGCGTACAACGATTCCCGAGGCGGAGCGCCTCAAGCGCGAGCAGGGCTGTGCCGTTTCATCGATGGTGCAAACCGACGACGTATTCGAAGTTGCAGGCATGGGATCACGCCAGCCGCGCACCATCGCGCAAACGGTTCTCACCGACATTATTCAGCCGCGCGCCGAAGAAATAGTCCACTTGGTGCGGAACGAGATCCGGAATGCCGGCTATGAGCGCCAGGCCGGTGCAGGCGTTGTTTTCACCGGTGGCGGCGCGATGCTGCGCGGCTTTGTCGAGCTAACAGAAGGCATATTAGATTTGCCGGTCCGGATCGGGACATGGGGGAGCGGGAGTCAGACCCCTTGTCCTCTGGGCAACGGCCTGGATATGGGGGCGAGGGATCTGAATCCTGCGGAGTTTGCAACAGTGACGGGATTAGTGTTCTACGGCGATCGAAGAAGAAAGACGCACGACTTCCACGAAACATCGAGTTCGGGATTCAAAAAATTCGTAGCGAAATTCAGGAGCTTTCTATGACAAACATGTCTGTCGATACTTCCATCAAGTTTTTGTTCGATGAAGGACTGCGCCTGGGCGCCAACATCAAAGTCGTTGGTGTGGGTGGCGGCGGCTCGAACGCGGTCAACCGCATGATCGACGCCGGTCTCGCGGGCGTCGATTTTCTCGTCGCCAATACGGATATGCAAGCGCTCAAACAATCGAAAGCTCCCGTGAAGCTGCAGATCGGCGCAAAACTAACAAAAGGACTCGGCGCCGGCGCCAACCCGGAGATTGGCCGTCAGGCGGCCCTGGAAGACACGGAAAAGATGATCGAATCGCTCGAAGGAGCGGACATGGTTTTTGTCACAACGGGACTTGGCGGAGGCACCGGGACAGGCGCGGCGCCGATCGTGGCGAGCCTCGCCGCCGAGCTTGGTGCGCTGACCGTGGCTGTTGTAACCAAGCCGTTCGCATTCGAAGGCAAGAAGCGTCTGATGCAGGCGGAGCGTGGACTGGCGGATCTCAAGGAAAGCGTCGATACCGTCATCACCATTCCGAACGAGCGCTTGCTTGCGACCCTCGAGCGAGGCACCAGTTTATTCGATGCGTTTCGCATAGCGGATGACATCTTGCGCCAGGCCGTTCAGGGTATCTCGGACTTGATCATCGTTCCCGGCTTGATCAATCTCGACTTTGCGGACGTCAAAACGGTCATGCACGGAATGGGAATGGCACTGATGGGCACCGGCGCCGCAACCGGCGAGAGCCGCGCCGTCGAGGCCGCGAAGAAAGCAATATCCAGCCGTTTGCTTGAAGACGGCTCGATTCAGGGCGCGCGCGGCGTGCTTATCAATATTACGGGCGGTCCCGATCTCCTGTTGCACGAAGTCAGCGAAGCTTCAAGTATCATCCATGACGCAGCCGATGATGAGGCCAACATTATCTTCGGCGCAGTTCTCGACGAAACCATGAAAGGCCAGATCAAAATCACTGTCATCGCGACGGGATTCGATAAGAAGCCGGAAGTTGCAATGGCCGCGGCAGCGGCCGGTGCCGGACCGGGAGGTCTTAGCAGCAGAGTTTCCGGTCCCCCATCCGATTTAGAGATTCCTGCATTCCTTCGGAGGGCGCAGAAATAGGAACTGCACGATGGATCTGACTCTCGCTCCGGATATCCTCGAACAACTCATTGAATACGCGAAGAACGCCTATCCGCATGAGGCATGTGGGCTACTGGTTGGGCGCAACGCAGCCGATCGATTCATTCCCATCACGAACATCTCCGCACACGCGCGCGAATACGAAATGGATCCGGGGGAGCTTATCGCGGCGCTAAGATCTCTGCGCGACATGGGCGAGGAACTGTTGGCGATTTTCCACTCACATCCGCATGGACCGGCCGAGCCGTCGAAAACAGATATCGAGCGGGCTTACTATCCCGAGGCGGCTCATCTCATTCTTTCGCTTGCCGAGCCGGAGCGCCCACTGGCCCTGGCTTTCAGGATCGTTGATGGCGAAGTTCTTCCCATCGAGCTTCATGCTATAGTTTAGGAACTTCGGAGGATGCAATGATTCTGATCCTGATCTCGTTGCTTTTGGCCTGGACGCCTTTCGCCCAGGAACTGAAAGACATCGGTTTCGATATCAGGGCCAAGCAGAACCTGCTCATGGGCAAGGGCGCCAACACCGGCCGGTCTTATTACGACGTCGTGATCACTAAAGATCCGGCGTCCGGTGTTTTCATAAAGATGCCCTACACGAAAAAAGGCGGGAAGTTTTCATTCGACCTGCACCATCGAATCGCGATGACTGAAGAGTTTGGACTGCCTGCTGAAGTCACCACGGTTGTGGAAATCCTCAGCGGAGGCACAACGAGTATCGGCGTCTACACCATCGCTGACAAAATCAATTCCGGAGACAAGTTCGACGAGCCCATCAATAAAACCAGTTCCGCCGAAATTGATAAATACGTCACGCCACTTTCGCGGAAGACAATCACGCTCGATATCCGGCCGGGCCCACAGTCGATCAGCATCGTTGGCCAAATGCTAAGTATTAGCCGCGGCTCAACAACGACGCGCATCGATACACCTGGCACACGTATCGCCACAGCCTCGAATTTCAAATTCCAGGAAGTATCTCCAGGGGAGTCCCTTCGCTAAGCTTCTGGTCCCATACGTGCACTCTAAACCGTGGAGATGTATATGGCCGAAATGAATAAGTGTGCGCACCCAGCCTGCAATTGCGCGGCTCCGGCGGGCGAAAAATACTGCAGCACATACTGTCACGACGCGGGAAAACTCACAGAACTAGCCTGCAATTGCGCCCACGCCGGATGTGCCGAAGAGATGGCTCACGAAGGGTAGTTAGACGCAGGGCAGTAATCACACAGCGGCGGCTATACGCCCCCGCCGCCCTGCCGCGACGAGTCCGTACGTCTGCACGACCTTTTCCGCTGCCACTCTCCAGGAAAACTTTCCGACCTGCTCAATGCCTTTTTGAACGAGCTTTTGCCGAAGGACCTCGTCGGACAGAATGAGCTTCATGCCGCGCGCAATGTCGAAAACATTCTCCGGGTTCACTAGCACAGCGGCGTCCTCGAGGACTTCCGGCAGCGATGACGTATTCGAAGCAATCACAGGAGTGCGATTCGCCATCGCTTCCAGCGGCGGGAGGCCGAAACCTTCATAGAGTGAGGGAAAGGCAAACAGAGCCGCAGACTGGTAAAAGACGCGCAAGATCGGATACGGAACGAAACCGAAGAACCGAACGTCCTGTTGCGCGCCGCTGCGAATGACCGTCAATCGAAGATACTGGTGCTTGCTTAACTCATCCCCGATAATGATCAACTTCAAATTCTTGTACTTGTCAT
>QHXA01000032.1:18938-20416 GCA_003222755.1 Acidobacteriota bacterium | reverse complement strand
GTCACCACTAACTTCGATGGATTGAACAGTGGGGCATCATGGTGTGGCACGTGCACAACGTCCACGTTCTGGCGTCGCAACGTGAAAGGAACCGTGACGTGATGCCTCCACAATGTTTCTTCCTCGGGCTGATAGAGCTGCTTGAAGTTGGGCGGCAGAGGACCGAGTTCGTGAAGGTTTCGCTGGGAGCCTATCAGCAGGTACTCATTCTGCACATCGATAGCCGCAAGATTCCGCACGAGATTCCAAATATAGGTGCCAACGCCGAATTCGTTGATTTTACGGATATCGATCGCAATGCGCATAAGCGTCGAGACATTATAATGAGGGTGTGCTGAAGCGCATCCTTATATATATGGCTGTCGCGCTTGCTGCCACGACTGCGGCCGAAGCCGACTCCAGTACCGTTCTAGCTTTCCCATTCGAAAATTTAACGAACGATCGCACGCTGGATTGGATCGGAGAAGGCATCGCGGAATTGATCATCGAACGTCTGCAACCCGAGCCCGCCGTTTACGTTTTCTCGCGCGAGGAGCGGCTGGCCGCGTATGAGAAGGCCGGCATTCCCGAAACGGCGATGGTCAGCCGCGCGACGGCATTGAAGCTTGGTTGGGATAACGGGGCAGACAACGTGATCACGGGGAGCTTTTCCGGAACGGCTGAGGATTTTCATATCCTCGCGCGGCTCGTCGACATGGAGGCGGGGTCCGCAATTGAGATTAAAGCCGACGGGAAATTGCAAGATATCATTCCACTCACGATGACCGCGTCGTGGCAACTCTTGAGAAGGATCATTCCCGGCACGGCTTCTCCGGAATCCGACTACACCGCGCGTCCGCCAACCCCTCGCAGCGCGTTCGAGAACTACATTCGCGCGTTTCTCACTCAGGATCTACAAAAACGAATTGACCTGCTCCAGACGGCCATTCGACTGCACCCGCAGTACGGCCCGGCTCTGTTTCAACTCGGCCGCGTGTTGCAATTGCAGCGCGACTTCAACACATCAAATCAATGGCTTCAAAAGCTGCCGGAATCGGCACCCGAGCGCCGCCAGGTGCTGTTCATGACTGGTCTGAACTATTTCTATGTCGGTGACTATCCGAGCGCGATCACGACATTTCAGCAGTTGCCGCAGACGTATGACGAGCTGCTGAACCTTGGCGCAGCGCTTTCGCGGAAGGGGGACGAAACCGCGGCGTTATCCGTATGGAACCGCGCTGCGACAATGGATCCATTCGCCAGCGATGCGTTCTTCAACATGGGGTATCTCAGCTACGTCAAAGGCGATTTCGCGGCCGCAGAAAAAAACCTGATGGAGTCACTGAAGCTTCGCGGCCGGGATAGTGAAGCCCTCTTCTTGCTCGGCCGGACGTATGACAAACAAGGGCGCCAGCAAGAGTCACGAAAGCTTATCGCCCAGGCTGCCCGGCTTTCACAGCGCGTTGAGCGTTGGCTGACGCAGCCCCTTTCACCGCTCG
>QHXA01000032.1:4413-18851 GCA_003222755.1 Acidobacteriota bacterium | reverse complement strand
CTGGAAGTGGTGCAGGCGAATATCGATCTGTACTTTTTCGGCGATGCATTGCGCGAGTTACGCGACCTGAAGAAGATCTTCCCAGATTCTTCCGAAGCAAAGTCTCTTGCCGACGAGATCGATCGGCAGCGAAATCTACGATGAGCATACATTTGAGCCGCGGATTGCTTGGAATTTCAGGACGGAGGAAAAATTCGGGTTTTAATATTTCCTCCGTCCTGAAATTCCAAGCAATTTGGGGCTGTTTCCTATATCTGGCGCTTGGTCAAACCACGTCAGCGCCCATCATCGTTGAAGTCGATCTGAATGACATTGTTCACCCCGTTAGCGCCGCGTACGTGCGCGACGGAATCAATCACGCAAAGCAGCTAAATGCGCGAGCGGTGATCCTTCGCCTGGATACGCCGGGCGGTTTAGCCGATTCCATGCGCGTTATTGTCGAAAGNNTATTGTCGAAAGTGTTTTGTCCTCGCCCATGCCTGTAATCACCTGGGTCGGACCAAATGGCGCGCGCGCAGCATCCGCCGGTTTCTTTATTCTCCTTGCGGGTGATGTTGCCGTGATGGCGCCCGGCACCAACGCGGGCGCGGCGCATCCCGTGTCGGCAACTGGTCAGAAGATTGAAGATGTCATGGAGAAGAAGATCGTCAGCGACGCGTCCGCATACATTCGGAGCTACACAGCCAAACGCGGCCGGAACGCTGAATTGGCCGAATTAGCGGTAACCGAGAGCCGCTCCTTCACAGCCGAGGAAGCGCTGAAAGAAACTTTGATCGACGCCGTGATTTCGGACACGCAAGGCATCATCGAGCAGTATGACGGTAAAGAGATCCGCCGTTTCGATGATCGGCCTGTGAAGTTACAGTTGCGGGGCGCAACTATCCAAAACTTCGAAATGACGACGCGCCAAAGAATCCTCTCGCGTGTATTAGACCCGAACCTGGCGCTGATACTTGCTCTTGCAGGCTTGCTGGGCCTATATGTGGAGATCACTCATCCCGGCTTGATAGCGCCCGGCATCATCGGCGCAATCAGTCTTATTTTGGCCCTCTTTGCCTTCAATATGCTGCCGGTCAATTGGGCTGGTGCTGCGCTGATCGTGCTCGCGATCGCTCTGTTTGTGCTGGAGGCGACGGTCACGAGCCACGGACTTCTTGCAATTGGCGGAATTATCGCGATGATTGCCGGAGGACTCATGCTGGTCGAAGGTCCGATTCCGCAGCTTCGAGTGCGGCTTTCGACAACATTGGGTGTGACGATTCCCGTGGCTGTCATCACCATCGTCCTTGTTCGATTGGTGTATCTGTCGCACCGTCGCAAATCGAGCGTCGGTGAAGAAGGAATGATCGGAGAAGCCGGCGTCGCGAAGACAGATATCCATAAACAAGGAAAAGTTCTGGTGCACGGCGAATACTGGAATGCGTTTTCGGAGAGACCCATTCCGGCCGGCGCTCGTGTTCGAGTGATCAAAGTAAACGGATTAACAATCGAAGTCGAACAGCTTTAACCGCTGCAGAAAGGACCGCACATGGATCTCAGTCCAGTGTTGTTGTTCGGAGTCGTTATCGTTTTGATTTGGCTTTTCAACTCGTTGAATGTGCTTCGCGAGTACGAACGGGGCGTCATTTTCCGAATCGGCCGGCTTTTTCACGAGCCGAAAGGGCCGGGGCTGATTTGGGTATTTTTCCCGATCGACCGGATCGTGCGCGTGAGCCTGCGCACGATCACGATGGATGTACCTACGCAAGACGTCATTACTTCCGATAACGTCAGCGTCAAAGTGAATGCCGTCGTTTATTTCCGAGTGGTGGACCCGCTCCGGGCCATTGTCGATGTAGAGAACTACTTGTATGCGACGTCGCAGCTGGCGCAAACGACGCTGCGTTCGGTGCTCGGCGAAGTGGCGCTCGATGATCTTCTCAGCCAGAGAGAGAAATTGAATCAGAGGTTGCAGGAGATTCTGGATCTGCACACCGATCCATGGGGCATCAAAGTATCGCTGGTGGAGATCAAAGGCGTGGATCTGCCGGAAAATATGCAACGAGCAATGGCGAGGCAAGCAGAAGCCGAACGCGAGAAGCGTGCAAAAATCATTCACGCCCAAGGCGAGTTCGAAGCTTCGCTCATGCTGTCCAACGCGGCAGCACAGATTTCGAGCCAACCGATTGCGCTTCAGTTGCGGTATTTGCAGACGCTGACGGAAATTGGAGTGGAGAAGAACACCACGGTCATCTTTCCGCTGCCGATTGATCTCGTGGACTACTTCCTCAAGGCCCGCCAAGGAGCGAAATAGCCGATGGAAGAACAAACAACGTGGAAGGGACACAGCGTCACCTTGCTTGTGTTCATCGGAATCGTGGTGTTGTGCTCGATCTTTTTTATGCTCGGAATGCTCGCTGGCCGCGTCCAGCTTCCGAAGGCCGCTTCAGCTGCCACGGCGGCGCAGGAGCTGAAGGCCGACGTCAAGCCCGCACCTAAGGAAGACAAGCCGGACTTCACGTTTTATGACGCCGTCAAAAAAGAAGAGCCGGCCATTTTGCAGCCCCCCAGACCCGATCCACCGCCCGACTCTACGGCAAAACCAAAGTCTGAGGTCGCATCGAAGACGGCAAATGCCGTGAACTATCAGATTGGCGCAGTACGAAAGGCGGTCGATGCGGAAAAACTTTTGCGTGAGCTTAAGAAAAAAGGATTCCACGCGTTCATGCTGGCTCCAACTACCGGTGATCCGAATCCGTTTTTCCGCGTCCAGGTAGGGCCATTTGCCGATCCCACCCAAGCGCTAGACGCCAAGAAGAAGCTCGAAAGCGCGGGGTATCAGCCGATCGTGAAGAAGTGAATGTAAAATTTAAAGTGGTCCATTTGCGCACGCCGGAGACGTGCCGGGAAATTAGCCGGGGGGTTAAGCGAGCGGGAGCGAGCGCAACCCCCGGTAGTGTGAAACGAATTACATCCGCACCCTGAAAGGGTGTCGAGGACTCCTCGCACCCTTGCCGGCGTGCGCAAATGGACGGACTTTAGACTTTAGGTTTTAGGAAACCCGCGTGAAGCAATCCGTTCTTCCTCTAGGCGCACTGACGGGTGCGCTCCTCGTCTTATCGCTACCCAAACCTGACCTTTACCCCCTTGCATGGCTTGCTTTGGTCCCGCTGTTGTTCGTTATTGGCCGAACGAAGTCGGTTACGCAGGTTGTCCTTTCTTCCTACATCGCGGGCGTCGTCTTTTTCGCGGGCAGCTGTTACTGGATCACTGAAACCATGGTCATCTACGGCGGGCTTTCGACTCCGCTGGCCGTGGGTGTCGGAGCGCTCTTTGCGCTGGTGTTCGCGTTGTACTTCGTGCTTTTTGCGCTCGGATTGCAGGTAGCGGTGAGAGAATTCGGCCGGCCAGGTTTGATTTTCGCTGCGCCGCTATGGGTGACGGTGGAGCTTCTGCGGTCTGTTCTATTTTCAGGCTTCCCGTGGATGTTATCCGGCTACGCGTTGGTACCGTATAGCGGAATTCTTCAAGTGGTGACATGGACCGGCGTTTACGGACTCTCATTTCTGGCGACAGCGGTGAACAGCGTCATCGCATATGGCGCTTTGCAGCGCAACATGCGATGGATTGCCGCGGCCGCAGCCGTTATCGTGATCGCGTGGCTCGTCCCAGTCTTCGGCGCCCGGCCCTCCCATGATCCGATCGCGGTCCGTATTGTTCAGACCAACATTCCAATCGATCAATCCTGGAAGAAATCCGACTCCGATGAACTGCTGGCCGATTTGACTAAGTTATCGACGCGCGATGTCCAAAAACCAAGGCTGGTGGTCTGGCCCGAAACGCCTGCGCCATTCTACTTGACCCAGGATGCGGAGTTTCGAACGCGCATGCAAAGCATCGCACGGAAGCTTGGCGCATACTTCCTCGTCGGCTACATTGATGCAGTGGCCGAGGGTCCCGCCAACAGCGCGGGCATGCTAAGCCCGTCGGGTGACCAGATCTCCCGCTACGACAAGATGCATTTGGTTCCTTTCGGCGAATACGTTCCAATCAAGCGATTGCTTTTCTTCGCAGAGAGTCTGACGCGGCAAGTCGGCGAGTTCATGCCCGGCACCGATTACACATTGAGCACAGTAGATGGACACAAGGTCTCCACCATCATTTGCTACGAAAGCATCTTTCCGAATCTGGTGCGGCAGTTCGTGAAGCGCGGCTCCGAGTTGCTCGTGCTGATCACGAACGACGGCTGGTTTGGTGAATCCTCGGCGCCCTACCAGCACCTGCGGATGGGCGTTGTACGCGCGGTCGAAAATCGGAGATATATGGTTCGCAACGCGAACACAGGGATCAGCGCGATCATCGACCCTTATGGCAGAATTGAAGCTGAGACGCCGGTTGGCATCCGTACGATTCTGGATGGAACCGCGCATTTCCGTTCCGATCGAACGTTCTATACGCAACACGGTGACGTGTTCGCCTATGCCAATGTAATCCTGATCGTCGTATTGCTCGTCTGGAGGACGCATGCTCGAAGAACTTATCGAACAATTTAACCAGCTTAAAACTCGAAGCCAGGAAGTGCGGAGGTTTCTTTGACCCCGGCGCCAGGCAGCGCCAGCTCGAAGAACTACAAAAGCAAATTGCGGAACCTAACTTTTGGTCCGATCAGGATCGCTCCAGCAAAGTCCTTCAACAGCGAGCCCGCCTTGAAGAAAGCCTCGATCTCGATCGTCAGATAATGCAACGTATCGATGATTTGCAGGCCTTCGCGGAGCTTGCACGCGAAGGCGAGCCGGTCCTAGAGGACTTCGCTTCTCAAATGAACGAGACGGAGAAATTCCTCGATCGCATCGAGACCCAGGTGTTGTTATCCGGTGAACACGACCGGCTGAACGCGATCGTTAACATTCATCCGGGCGCCGGCGGGACCGAGGCTCAAGACTGGGCTCAGATGCTCATGCGCATGTACCTTCGATGGGCCGAGCAGAATGGTTTCAAGACGCAGATACTCGATTATCAAGACGGTGAAGAGGCTGGAATCAAATCGGTGACTTTTAATGTCATCGGTGAATACGCATACGGCTATCTTTCATCCGAGACGGGCGTGCATCGGCTGGTGCGGCTCTCGCCGTTTGACGCAAATAAACGGCGCCACACATCCTTCGCATCGGTCGCGGTGTACCCGGAAATCGACGACAAGATCGAAATCGTTATCGACGTGAATGACCTTCGCATTGACACATATCGGTCTTCGGGAAAGGGCGGGCAGCACGTGAATACGACGGACTCCGCCGTGCGTGTCACACACATCCCGACCGGCATTGTCGTGCAGTGCCAGAATGAGCGGTCGCAGCATAAGAACAAAGAGGTCTGCATGAAGGTTTTGCGGGCTCGTTTATTCGAAGTCGAGATGGAAAAGAAGAAGGCCAACTCGCAAGCGATCGAAGACAGCAAGATGGATATTGCCTTTGGGAGCCAGATCCGCTCGTACGTGCTTCAGCCATATCGGCTCGTGAAAGACACCCGCACTAAGGTCGAGGTCGGTGATGTCGATCGCGTCCTGGACGGAGATTTAGAGCCATTCATCAAGGCCTATCTGCAGGCTCGGGCTCGGCACCCCGAAGGGGTGCGAGGAAATTAGCCAGGGGTGCGCGTTTTTTGCGTACCCCTGGAATATCGAAACAAAACGAGTCCCGCACCCGGGAGGGGTGTCGAAGATTCCTCGCACCCCGCTGGGGCCCCGCTGGGGTGCGGATGTCCTTGTTCTCAGACCAACCGGGGGTTGCGCTCGCTTAACTCCCGGCTAATTTCCTGACACGCCTCCGGCGTGCGCTGCAGTACCTTCACATGCTTCGACTCGATTCGGATGTGCAATTCGTCAAGGGCGTCGGCCCGCGGCGCGCTTCGTTGCTGGGCTCGCGAGCTATCCGCACGGTCGAGGACTTGCTCCTGCACGTCCCCAAGAGCTATCAGGATCGGGCGAACTTCGTCCCGCTTTCTTCCTTAACAGTGGGACAGGATGCGGCAGTCCGCGCGCGTGTGTATCGCAGCCGCATCCTAAAAACTCGCACACGCGGCGGTATCTTCGACGTGATTCTCACCGACGGCAGCAGCTTCGTTCACGTGAAATGGTTTCACGGCGCCTACCTTCAACCGCGCGACTTCAGCGCAGGCCGTGAGATCGTACTTTTCGGCCGCGTGGACTTCGATCGATATGATTCGAAGTTTGTCTTTTTCAATCCGGAGTTCGAGCTTCTCGAGGAGAGCGACGATGCCATCTCGCTCGACATTGGCCGGTACGTCCCGATCTATGAAGAACTCGCCGGCATCAAGAGCCGCCAATTCCGCCGCATTGTTGCGAGCGCGCTAGACGATCTATCGCCGGAGATCAGCGATCCCCTACCCGACGAAATCCTAAGCACGCATGGTTTTCCGGATCTTCGGACAAGCCTGAACCGCATCCATTTTCCTGAGCCTCAAGATGACTTAGAAAGGCTGAACCAGCGGCGGTCGCCGTATCATCGGCGTCTCATTTTCGAAGAGTTCTTTTTGCTCGAGCTGATCTACGCCTTGCGCCGCGTGCAAAGCCGCGCCGTTTCGGGCGTGCGATTCGAAACCACCGATCGAATCCGCCAGCAGGTGAAGACGATTCTGCCGTTTCACCCCACGTCGGCGCAGAAGCGGGTGTTAAAAGAAATCGTCGACGACCTGAAGGGTCCATTTCCCATGATCCGCCTGCTGCAGGGCGATGTTGGCAGCGGTAAAACGATCGTCGCGTTCGAGGCGGTCGTCATTGCAGTCGAGAACGGATATCAAGCGGCGATCATGGCGCCAACGGAGATCTTAGCGGAGCAGCATTTCATCAATGCAAAACGCATACTCGGGCCCCTGGCTTACCGGCTTGGAGTTGTCCGCCGAGGGATCAAGAAGGCAGAAAAACAGGGGCTTTTAGAAAAGATTGCATGTGGCGAGATTCAGGTTGTCATTGGGACACATGCGTTGATCGAGGAGCATACGGTCTTCAACAGGCTTGGTCTGGTAATCATCGATGAGCAGCATCGATTCGGAGTCATGCAGCGCTTGCAGCTCATCGCCAAAGGTGAGAACCCGAACACCCTCGTCATGACGGCGACACCGATTCCGCGCACGCTGGCCATGACGCTTTATGGAGACCTCGATCTCTCCGTGATTGACGAAATGCCGCCCGGCCGCTCGGCCATTCGCACGATACACGCCACGGATCGGGATGCGGAACAGATCTATCGAACCATCGAAACCCATCTACGGGAAGGACGGCAAGTGTACGTCGTCTATCCCGTCATCGAGGAATCCGAGAAAGTGGACTTGAAATCGGCAACGGAGGGTTTCAAGAAACTGTCGGAGATCTTCAACGGCTGGCGAGTGGCATTGCTGCATGGACGGCTGAAGAGCGAAGACAAGGAGGCCACGATGAAGGCCTTTGCTGGGGGAGATATCCATGTACTCGTGTCGACGACTGTGATCGAGGTTGGCGTCGATGTGCCGAATGCCACCGTTATGCTCATCGAGCACGCCGAACGCTTTGGCCTGGCGCAGTTGCATCAATTGCGCGGGCGGGTAGGACGTGGAGCGCATCAGTCGCTGTGCATTCTCATGACGCCGAGCCGCCTAAGCGATGTCGCGCGCCAGCGAATCCACGCGATGGTCTCCACGACCGACGGCTTCCGGCTGGCCGAGGTGGATCTGCAGCTGCGCGGGCCGGGCGAAGTGGCGGGCACCCGGCAATCGGGGATGCCGGAGTTCCGGATTGCGAACCTTCTGCTCGATGCAGACTTGCTCTCGCTTGCCCAAAAAGAAGCACAGCGCTGGGTCGATCGCTCCGACGAACGGGAGAGCTTGATTGAAGCGCTTTCAGCTCGCGCGCGATTGGTGACGATGGGATAGCTCACCCCCTCATCCGCTAATTCAAAGGCAAGGCGAGCGGCTGACCGGTCTGAGAAGAAAGCCGCAATACGCCGGAGGATGCCGTGCTCGATCCATTCAGCAATATGAACTGGGTCACGTAGCCCCCTGCGTCCACCAGATGGGAAACAAACAACTCGGCGGGGAGACTGGTGCTCTCATTAATCGGCGGCGTCGTTGTGATCAGGAAGTCCCCACGTTCGTTGTAGCGGCCGCGAAGTCCGGTCACCGAAACCGGTGACGCGGCATTGGTCGAAACTCGCAGCACACCTTGAAACGGTATTGGCACGTTGCTGAAGCCTGGAATCTGGTTCAGAAACATCGCGACATGCCCACTCTCAGGAATCGATGTTGTTCCTACCAGACCTGTAGGCACGCCGTTCAATGTCAGCAATTCGAAATTGACGTTTGCCGGCGCCGCCGACGCA
Organism: Acidobacteriota bacterium; assembly: GCA_003222755.1. GTDB lineage: Bacteria > Acidobacteriota > Terriglobia > 20CM-2-55-15 > 20CM-2-55-15 > 20CM-2-55-15. Next base: position 10,503 of record QHXA01000032.1, on the reverse strand, counting down.
TTCGCAATCGCCATTCCTGTCTGAATTGAATTCACTGCACCGTTCTCGCCTGAAGCTTCAACGTATAAACGGAATGCCGACCCCGCTGGACTCGCCGGTACTCCCGCCTGGGAGACTGTTACACCGGCACTCATGAACGAAAAAATGCCAAAGCCCGATGGCGTTTTGCTATTGGCTGCGGGAGTTATCCAAACCGATCCGACCTGCACTGCAGGACCGACGCCGGACGTTTCAAACCGGCGCGAGCTTCGTGGTGGGATGGCGTAACTGGACAGAGTGTTCGGAACATCTCGCGCGATGAACTGCACGGTGCCTGAAATTGCTTCGTCTGTCGGATTCACCAACACAATTTGAGTCCTCCAGCCGCCGCCATCGGCAAAGTGGGGAAAGATCACAGTCTCACCAATAGCGGCGGTCAGCGGAGCGACGGCCATCGTAGTGATGAGAAATTCGGACCGCTCGTTCGTGAAACCGCGTAAAGCAACGGCGGCCACAGGTACATCCGAGTTGAAGGTGAACGTTCCCAGAACGCCATGCCCGCTATTAAACGGACTCTGATCGAGGAACGCCGCGATTTGCCCACCCGCTGCGATTGTCGTGTTTCCCTGGCCAAAGTTCTGCCCGTCGGCATCAGTGAATAAGAATGAAATGTTGGCCGGCTGGTTATTCGGATTTGCGATCGCCAATCCGGTGTTCACTGCTCCGTTCACCTCGGCGAAAATGCGGCCGCTTCGGATCGCGGGTGATGCGGGCACAGCGGCCTCGGTGACGAGCACACTGTTCTGGCGGAAACCGAAAATGGCGAGTCCGGAAGGTGTGGTGCTTCCCGGGCTCGGTTGAATCCGCCCGGAGCCCACAACGGTGGGACCGGAACCACCGGGGGTCGTCAGAGAAAGGGCACCGCGGTTGGAAATTGTGAACGAGCTTACAGGACGCATCTTGAACGCGATAGACCCTTCGAACGGTGGAAGTGCGATGGGCACACCCCCATTCGAGCCGCGTTGCACGGACAGCGATCGGATCGGCTCGCCGGAATCGGTGTCGTAAAATTCGACGACCCACTCCTGCGACGGGCCGGGCGGACTGACGCTTACAGTCAGGCTTTGAAGCAGGCGTGTGGGCCAGTCGGGGGCAGCAGACCTCACGTCACGAACCCATCCGAGCGCAAGCCGGTCGTTTCCTAGGGCTGTGCCTTTGAGTGAGTCGCCTAACGCAATATTGATCGGCTGAAAGCCCGAAGGATCCACATCCTGGAGGAAACGAGCGACCGGCACAGAGGCATCTTTGTATTTACTGCGGAGGTCGATTCCGTGGTACTGATCATAGCCATCCTCGAACCACAGCATGCGGCCAACCATAGAGCCTGAAACTGCCGAAGCCCATATCGCCTGTTTGATACCTACAAATGCCCTCGGTGCCACCGTAAGTGTACCCACAGGCGCTGCGGCGCTGAGACCGCCCTCACCGATGAAGACAGGTCTACCGTATCGTCCGAGCTGTTGGCGTACGGAGAAGAGGATCAAATCATCCAGATTTCCGTTGAATGTCCCGCCATCGGCGTAAGGATGCACTTGTAGAAAATCGATCGCGTCGCTGCGGGAAAGCTTTGGCCAGTCTCGAATTCCCGCCAGAGCCGCGGTGACCGGACGAGCACGCTTGTCGGCGGCACGAATCACCTTTGAGGCCTTTTGGACAAAATCCACGGATGCGTCTTCCGTAGCGTTGGTGATCAGATCGAGTTCTGAAAAAATCTCCCAGCCCAGAATGTTGGGCCGGTCCTGCCACCTCGCGACGAGTTTTCCTAACCATTGCAGCCAGAGACGCTGGGTCTCCGTGTCCTGCAGGAGCTCGGTTGGACTTGAAGCTGGTCCGCCCAGAGCCTTGCTATAAGGATTCTGGTCCCAGAAGTGAAGTGTGCCCTGGTTCGTACTGCCATCGTTCCAGTCCGACCAGACTGCGAAACCAGGCAAGACATACAACCCGTTATGCGCGGCCATATCGAAGATGTTTTCACACCACACTGCCCAATCCTCGTCCACTTCGCCCGGCGGTCCCGGCAGTCTCCGGCCGATGGTGACGTGAAACAGAATAATCTTCTCGCCGGATTCGCCCGCCCATCCCAGCAGGGTTTGATACTGCTCGAGAAGCCAGCCTGTAGGGTTGCGTCCCAGCAGGATGGAGGGTTTTCCGGAGACGCGGAAAAAGAGATCGCCCCGCTGAAAAGTAATCTCCGCCAAGTTTGGCGGCGTATAGATGTACAGCGAATACAACCGAGCGACCGCGGTGCCTACGCTATCCCTCACTCGAATGCTGAGACTTGCGACTCCTGGGCTTGTTGGCGTACCGCTGATCGTGCCTGTGGATGCGTTCAGGGTCAACCCTGTGGGGAGCGCGCCGGTGGTGACTGCGAAATTGTAAGGAAGTGTTCCGCCTCGAACCTGCAGCGTTTGGCTATAAGGACTCCCGACGATTCCACTGGCAACAACCGTGTTGGCCAGAGTTAAGCTGAGCACTTGAGTTCGGGCCGGGATGGCGGCACTCAGCCCAAGACAGCACACAGCGAACGTCATTTTCGCGGCCAACGCTTTCATGTCCTGTTCCGTATTGGCCATTGTACTAACGAACCGGCAAAGCAAGACAGGTCCGATTCGCGAGAAAAACCGCAACTGGCCCGAAGATGGGCTGGCCGACTGATTCAGCAATATGAACTGATTCGTGTAGCGCTTCTCCCTAGGCGATTGGGGGAAGGACAGTTCAGACAGCAGCTCGCTGCTCTCATCAACCGGAGACGTTATCGTGGTTTAAGAAGTCGCCACGCAGATGAACCTGCCGGGCTAGGACAAAAATGGCGCGAGCCTAAGGGCAAACAGCGGTGGGGGTATAACCATGTTATACTGTGTCAATGAAGACCGCGATTTCCATTCCGGATCACATCTTTGAGGCGGCAGAGCGGGTCTGCAAACGCCATCAAATTCCGAGAAGCCGTTTCTATACGGCCGCGATCAAGCGGCTGCTCGAGGATTATCGAGAACAGGACGTTACAGAGAAGCTGAATCAAGTCTATAAAGATCGAGTATCGACGGTGGCTCCGGAGCTCTATGCTGCGCAATTACGAACTCTAGTTGAGGAGCAATGGTAGCCCGGCGAGGGGAAATTTGGTGGGCAAACCTTCCCAGACCGACGGGCTCCGGCCCAGGATTTCGCCGGCCAGTCGTCATCGCGCAGTCTGATGCCTTTAACGCAAGTGTGATCAACACGGTTGTCGTAGCGATCGTCACCTCCAATCTTCTTCTAGGAAATGCACCCGGCAACATCGTGTTGCCGCGGCGTCATTCGAGGCTCAAACGAAAATCGGTAATCAACGTTTCTCAATTGTTCACGATCGACAAGGCGCTGCTGTCGGATCGCATCAGCCGGTTGTCCGACGCCCTCATTCATCGTTTGGACGATGGACTCAAACTGGTATTGAGCTTGAAGTGAACCGGCGTGTTGAAGTACGCATAAAGAGGATGGCTGTATTCGTCCCGTCCCCAAAATCCCGTCACACTCTATGCCGGAACGAAAAACGGCGGTCTCTGCAGGAGCATTGATGGAGGCCGAAGAATCTGTGCGAGTTGGGCTCCACGCGCAATTATTCAGTTCGTTTTGAAGTTGAATTTCTAAGTGGAAATCAGCGACCGCAGCATCCTGAGTACGCCATTGGTGCCATCGACTCTTGAGCCATTGTCACCCTATTTGTCTGCCACTAGGATGGCCGGTGGAAGGAAACAATGCGCAGAACACACCGACGAAGTTTTTCAGCGGAAGAGATCGAAAGAATCAAACATTTACTCAGGTCGACCGAGCTCACCCTCAACGAAATTGCCCTCCGGATGGATTGCGCCAAGAGTAGTATCGTGGCAATCAACCAAAGCTTCCGTATTCGAGAATATCGGGGCCGCAGGCGCCAGTGGACTGACGTTTCAGGCGAAAAGGTCGGCCAGAGTTAGGGCCGCTGATCCATTAAAAAGACGAGCCCCGGGGTGGGCAGTTCGATAGCCGCAAAATTGCTCACCGTTTCGGATTTCTTGAATGGCGGTTCCGGTTAAAGCGGAGCGCCCGTTTGAAGCAGGAACGCCATGGCGCTGTTCGAAACACCGCTGATGGTGAACCGAACTCAGCCCGATGGAAGGCGCCGTCACGACAGAGATCCTGACGTAGCCGAGCATTTGTAGCAAACGAGGAAATCAGAATGAGCCGCGAAGTCCCCTGCCCTGGCAAAGGAGGGATTTCGCACCTCAGTTAATCGCGCACCGGTTCGGAAACCGTGCGCTATGATACAGCGATGAAACGGGAATCGCAGAGGCGATACAGCCTGGATGAGTACTTCGCCGTGGAAGAGACCTCGCAGGTCAAGAACGAGTACTACGATGGGCAGATCTTTGCCATGGCCGGTGCATCGCTTGAGCACAACGATATTGCCGCCAATCTTCTCAGCTTCCTCCGTCCAGCGTTACTGCACCGTGGGTGCAGAGCGTTTGGAAGCGATCTTCGAGTACAGACGCCGGGAGGTCTTTTCACTTATCCCGATTTGAGTGTAGTTTGCGGTGAGCCTTTGCTCATCCAAGGTCGACCCGACACCCTGACCAATCCGCTTCTCCTCTTCGAAGTTCTATCCGACGGGACGCGTGAATGCGACCGGGGTCAAAAATTTAGCCTGTACAAAGAAATCCCGGCCTTGCGGGAATACATGATTGTTGAGCAGGCCGAAGTCCTGGTAGAAACGTTCCGTCTATCGGATCACCAATGGCTGCCCGCGATCTACGACAATCTCGATACCACAGTCACTCTGGAATCGGTCGGCGTCACGATTCCGGTACGGGAAATTTATCGCATGGTTTTCGCGTGACTCGAATTCCATGGAACCCTACTTCGTTGTCTGCGAACTTGGGGTGGTGCAGTTGCCACCCTGGCACCGATTGTTTTCTTCGCAGACCTGTTCCAGCAATGACCAAGTGGGGTGGAGCTTCATTTGAAACGTCTGGGACCAAGGGCGCGTGAAAATCTTGGGATCGTCGATGGTGATTTCATACGAAACGGTGATGCCATCGACGTGTTTCAGCCGTTCGATGGTGTGCAGCGCATCGCTATGCCAGCCGTTGCTTGCCGAGAGCGTCCATTCCCGCAGGCCGATCGTATCGATCACGAGGGTGTCGCCGTCCCAGCTCGCCACCGCATCTCCCATGAACGTGGCCTCGACGTCCGCCGGATGAGTTTTGCCGATCGGGATGACGCGAAAGAAATGCATGTACTCATAAAGAATGACAACCGTGTCCGGCGTCTGCACGATCTGTTGCGCATAAGGCGCAAGCGCCTCGCGCGGATGGCCGTCCGGCAGGCACAGCGCCGTCGGATCATCGTGCCGCAGATCGCCGGTCGGTCGCTGGAAAAACTTCGCCTCTGCGCCCGGCAGGAACGGAGCCATCTTGCTACGATCGAAATTCGTGACGCGGGGCGTGCAGGTCCCACGACGTGAGTAAACGCCGGCCCAGCCCAAACACCGGAAAAATTCGGCTTGCCATCAGGCATGCGCGGCATAGTGGGGACCGGCGGACGGGTTTGAGCTGCGACTGCACTCGCCGCAGCGATGAAAAGTACGATAATGCATCTCATCCGGTCACCTATTGTTTCTTGCCCGTACCGGGCGCGGCTTCGGTCGGATTCAACGCCTGATCCTGGCCAATCAAGGCGTCGCGTCCGTCGGCAAACGTCACCACGTTGCCGGACGCGTTATTTGAGCCGTCCTTGGCACGGTGACCGGAGATCGTGAGCACTTCACCGAGTTTAAGGCTGTTCTTGGTAATACCTCGCCGTTGCAGCATGCCCGGTGGAGACGCGGAAAAACCCCAATTCGTGACATTGCCCTTATCGTCCTTCACATCCAGGTAAACCCAGATATGAGGATTCGACCACTCCACTTTCGTAAGGACGCCCGTCAGTTTCACCGGTTTGGAAGTGTCGAACTCCGCCGTATAGGCATGGTGGGCGAATATTACGACGGAACTAACTAGCAGGCAGCCTGTCAGAACAGCAAAGAGTTTGTTGATGCAA
>QHXA01000032.1:523-4402 GCA_003222755.1 Acidobacteriota bacterium | reverse complement strand
GCTCATCTCAATAGGTCAACTTCAATCCGAACTGAATCTGCCGCGGCCGGGTCACCGTTGAGGTGATGATTCCAGCAGTTGGCGACGGTATACCCGAAGCGTTTGTAAACGCGGTTCGTAACGAAGGCACGGCGAAGTTCGGATGGTTGGGCGCATTGAATACCTCGGTGCGGAACTGCAGCGATTTGCCTTCAGTCAAATCAAATGACTTCAGCAGTGAGAAGTCGATGTTCACGAGACCGGGACCAATCAGGGTGTTGCGTCCCAGATTCCCTCGCTGATTTTCCGGACCCAATTCGAAGGCATTGACATCCCAATAGCGATCTGGCCCGCCAAGGATCGGATTGTTGGACCTGCCGGGCTTCAGGTTCGGCCTTTCGTTCAACGAGAAGTTTGTCGTATTGAGATTGCCGGAACGGTTATATCCCGAGATTTGAACCGTAAATGGTGGGCCGCTACTCACCGCAGTGATGTTGTTCAACTGCCATCCTCTGAACAACGCGGCGGTCACGCCATGAGTGTTCTTAGCGAATGGCAAGTCATACGTCCAATTAAACGTCAGGTTGTGCTTCATGTGGAAAGCCGACAACCCCCGATCATAGGTGCGATCGTAAAAGTCTGCGACGTATTGAATGTTGTTGCTGAAGTCTTGCGAGTTGATTCCACTCGCGTCGTCCACAGATCGTGAGAACGTGTACGATGCCTGCGCTCGGAAACCGCCGGAGAATCGTTTAATCGCACTCACCTGAGCGGAATTGTAGAACGACTGAGCGTCGGTCACGCGCTGCCAGACGCCGACGAAATTGGGATTCCTTCTTCCCAGTTGCGGCTGAAACACCTTCTTACCGTCCACGATGATCCAAGGCGCCAAATTGATATCGCCCACACGAATCAAGTGATTGCCACGCGATCCGGCATACCCGATCGTGACATCCCAGTTCCAGGGCAGTTGCCGCTGAATGGCAAGGTTATATTGCATGATGTACGGCGTTTTCAGATCAAAACTTACAACCTGCAATTGCGGCTTTACCGTGTCCGGATCAAAGTTCGCCACGACATTTGGAAACGGTGGATTTGTGAGAGACGTTCTCGTGGTGAACGGCGGATTCAAGCTACCCGTGAAGAAATAATACTTCGGCAGAATCTCATCGAAGAACATTCCGAAACCGGCACGCACCGAGGTTTTTCCCGTCTTAAACGGATCCCATACCAATCCCACTCGTGGCGCAAAATTTTTCAATGATGGGTTGTTGTGCCATGGATCACCGACAATCGTTTGACTGTCGGTCACATTGCGCAGATTTGAGATTTTGCCGTTTACTTCGGTGGGAACGGTGATGAATTCATACCGCAAGCCAAGGTTCAAACTGAAGTTCGGCTTGACGCGGACATCATCTTGAGCAAAGAACGCGAATAACCACTGCCGATATCCACGCACCGGGTCAAGCTTGCCCGGAAGCACAAATTCCACAGTGCTGGGCGTCCCACCAAGGAATCTCTCGAGGCTGGGGAACGTAACGATGCCACCGCGCTGGCTGGTGGTATTTTGATTGAAGTGAATCCGCTGGCCCTCAAAACCAAAACGAACGGCGTGACGCCCACGGGTCATGAACGCCGTGTCGTTAAGCGAAATATTGTTGAGTCGATCGAAACGTGGAAGCCGGTAGTCACCTCCCATTTCGGTCACCACTCCGCTGATCGTGAAATAGCCAAACTTTTCACCTGGAATCCACGACATGGACGGTGGTATGTCGATTGTTCGCACGTTGTCTGCCAGAGACGTCGAGCGGTTAATGCCGAACCGAATTTGATTCAGGAACGTTGGCGAAAATGTGTGCCGCCATTCCGTAGTCGCATACTGGTTGCGCGAGCTCTCGCCGGTGTACGCGATTGGAGTTTTGTTGATGGGAATTCGATTTACTTTTCCGTTATCAAATGTGTAGCGCGTGAAGAACGTGTCCTTATTTGAGAAGTGGTGATCGATTCGTCCCTGCACGAAATGTTCATCAGTAGGCTGGGAGCGCGAGAACAGGTATTCGCCGATCCCTCCAGAGAGAACTCGGCCGTTCGGCAGCGGGAACAAATCCAAATACGGCCCGACCTGCGCGTGCAATGGAACGGTACGCCCATCAATGATGCCGCGACGGGCATTCGCGTCAGGAACGAACGTTGACCCGCTAACGCCGAGCCGCTCAATGAGGCCCTCGTAAGCAACGAAGTAAAACGTCTTGTCCCGTTGAATCGGCCCGCCCAAGGTCGCGCCAAACTGGTTTCGCTTAAAGGGAGGTATCGGCTTATTCTTCGCATCAAAGAAGTCTTTCGCATCCAAGGCCGAGTTACGGAGAAATTCGAAAGCAGATCCGTGAACGGTATTCTCACCGGATCGTGTCACAGCGTTGATGACGCCACCGGCCGATCTTCCGAATTCCGCGGAATACGAATTCGTCAGAACCTGGAATTCGAGCACTGCTTCGACACCGAGCAGGACTCCCGCCGAAGACCCAGGCGTCTTGTTATACACGTTGTTGATATCGGTACCGTCGAGCAGAAAATTGTTCTGCTCGGGCCGCGCCCCGTTAATTGAAATTTTCGGGGTGCGACCGCCAACTACGTCATTGCCGGCGGCCAGTGCGGCAGTGACTCCCGTTTGCAGAAGCGCCAGCTGCTGAAACGACCGCCCATTCAATGGCAGATCGCGAATCTGCTTATCGTTTACGAGACCGCTGACAGCAGCCGAAGTGAGATTGATTGGATTCGCGTCGGCAACGACCTCGACTTGATTGGTGACTTGTCCCACATCCAGTTTGATATCGACGACCGCATTTTGCCCGACAGCCAGCCGAATGCCGCGCCGGAACACCGACTGAAACCCCGGTAACGACACTTGGATCTCGTACTCACCAGGCTGTAGAACGGGCGCGAGATATCGGCCCCTCTCATCGCTCACCAACTCGACAGTCGCATCCGTTCCGGAGTTCCTCACATTAACGGTTGCGCCAGGCAATACGGCGCCCGTGGCATCGCTGATGGTTCCTTGAACGCTCGCTCCGACGGTCTGTGCAGAAGACTCGCCGGCCAGTGCAAAGAATAGAACTAGGCTTGCCGCAACTCTCATAGTGCACTCCCCTAATTTTGTGACCACTATTTTGCGGCAAGTCTATAGAGGTGCTGGGCCACGCGCAAGCAATTCGCCTGATCCTGTAGGGATGGCCGCCCGGGGCACCGCGGAGCGGTGCGAAATGCCCAAACCCCACGGGGCTATGACCGCCCGGTATCTCGCAACCTTCGACGTTGTGGGCGATCATAAGACCGCCCCTACAGTAGGTGCAGCTTTTCGAGTTGACACCGTCAACCAGTCGGTGGTTAGTTGTCCACCATCGGCAAGGAGGTTCGGGGATCCATGAGAACGGTTATCTTAATTGCAGTGTGTGTGCTCGTTGTTTTGTCGCACAATTTCCTCGGTGCGCAAGTCATCAATGCAACGTTGAGCGGGATTGCGTCTGACAATTCGGGTGCATTGATTCCCGGCGTTGAAATCACCGCGAAAAACACCGACACGGGAGTGGTTTCGACGGCGCTCACGAACGAATCCGGAGCGTACCGGTTCGGCAGTCTTCAGCCGGGACCTTATGAGGTGAGCGCTCGGCTCGCCGGTTTTCAAGGCCAGACTTTCCGTTTGACATTGGGAACGTCCCAGCAGATCCGGCAGAACTTCATTCTGCAAATTGGCGCGGTAACTCAGAGCGTGGAAGTGTCTGTTGCGCCGGACCAGCTCCTGACGACAGTTTCCTCGTCGGTCGGCAATGTGCTTCCCGAAAAGCAGGTCGTGGATTTACCCCTGGTGGGCCGGAACGTGATGGACCTGGCGATCATCATGCC
>QHXA01000032.1:0-479 GCA_003222755.1 Acidobacteriota bacterium | reverse complement strand
CAACGTGAACGTTCAATTGGATGGGGTGACTGTGAATAATGGCCGGCATACGCAAGGTCTTGCTGCGGCCACGACAATTACTCCCGACATGGTCGAAGAGTTTCGCGTGGTCGTTGCGGCCGTTGATGTCGAAGGACGCGGCTCCGCACAGATCCAAATTCGCACACGCTCGGGCACCAACCAATTCCATGGAAGCGCCGTGTGGAATGTGCGCAACTCCGCTTTGAACGCCAATTCATGGTCGAACAACCGGCAGGCCATTGCTCCGACCTGGTACAACCGGCATCAGTACACCGCAACGCTGGGCGGGCCGATTATCCAAAACAAAACATTTTTCTTCGGATTATTTGATGGCCAAAACGGCCTGCAAAAGCAAAGCGTCGATGCGGTAGTGCTGACTGATCCGGCACGTCAGGGCATCTTTCGTTTCTTTCCTGGCGTGAACAACGGTAATGCAGACGCGACAGTGAGTGGTTCCG
>QHXA01000031.1 GCA_003222755.1 Acidobacteriota bacterium | reverse complement strand
AGACCTCACGCTCAATCTTGGCGTACGGTACGAGTGGTACGGCGTTCCCTTTTCTGGAGGTGGATTGGCCGTAACACCCGTTGGTGGGGGCGGCGCGGCATTCGGAATTTCAGGTCGCGATTTCACCGGCTGGATGAATCCTGGAGCGCGCGCGGATCAGACGACTCTTCAATTCGTCGGTCCGGGTTCGCCCAATCCTGGAAAGACTGTTTATAACAATGACTGGAACAATGTTGGTCCGGCCGTTGGCTTCGCCTGGCAGGTTCCATGGTTCGGAAGAGAGAGAACAACCGTTCGTGGCGGGTACCAAATTACCTATCAAGGAGGAAGCCGATTCAATACCCTGGAAGTTCCTCTCACATTCCCACCGGGAAGGGTATACAACGGCAGCTATACCGGTGACAGCACCAACACATACCTGGATCTGACCAAGCTCTCAGTGCCCGGTGTGGTTCCAACTCCGTTGCCGGCCGGCGTTGCGCCGATGACGCCAATCCCCATCACCGATCGTAGCCAGTCGATTAGCATTTTTGATTCGAACTACGTCGCGCCGTATGTTCAGAACATGACGCTGTCGGTGACGCATAGTGTTCGAAATAATCTGACGGTCGATGTGCGATATATCGGCACGTTGTCGAGAAAGCAGTTCACATCGATCAATCTGAATAGCGCGAACTTCCTCTATAACGGCCTCCTCGACGAATTCAACAAGGTTCGCACGGGTGGAGAATCAGCGGTATTAGACACAATGCTGAATGGCGTCAACATTTGCGCCAGCGGTTGTGCTGCTAACGTTCCATACGGACCCATCGGGAGCACAGTCAATGGTGTGCTGCAGACCGCTGCTCTTCAAATGCGCCAGAGTTCAACGTTTAATCAGAATCTCGCGAACGGTGCTTTTGGAGGAACAGCTGCTGCTGGGGGCGTAGCTTATTCGCTGGCGACCCTTAACTATGTAAAAGTAGGTTGTCCAACTTCAACCACGGGTAACTGCAATCTGCCTGACGTCAATACCAGCACGGTTAAAGGTTCAGTGCTTCGCGTTAACGGTATTGCGGAGAATTACGTTCTGACGAACCCGCAATTTGCCACCGTCAGCTACCTCGCGAACATGGGCAATTACAATTATCATTCTCTACAAACCGAAGTCACCTTGAGACCAACTCACGGCTTCAGCGGCACGGCGAACTACACCTGGAGCAAGAACCTGGGTATGCCTGCCACACCGCCTTCGGCGTTTGGCGGTTTTTCTGCCGCAATCACCAACCCTGTTGATCGGCATGCCGACTATACAATTGTCAATGGAAACCACGCTCATATCCTCCGGACGAACGGCAATATCGATTTGCCGCTTGGCCCGAGCAAGTTGTTGTTCGGGAATAGCTCCGGTGTTGTCGCTCGCGCTATCGAGGGTTGGCGGTTTGGTTTCATTTACACGGTCAGCTCTGGCCCGCCCATGAGCATCACGGCGGCGAACATGCTGTATTCGAACGGTGTCCCCGACGTTGCGAATGCAGATCTGCTGAAAGAACTACTCGATGATGCAGGTGTGCGCTGGGGCGCTCCCGCCGGAATCTTTACTGAAGGCCGTTACTTCGATCCCGCCAAGTGGACGAAAGTCACGGATCCGCAGTGCGCGACGGTCAGTCCTGAGATCACAACCGGCAGCGTGCGTTGCCTGTTGCAAGCTGTTGCGAAAATCGTTCCTGCAGGCACTGCCGGTTCCGTTCCTCTAAACGACGGTAGCGGGAATGCGGGCCTGATCGTCCTCCAGAACCCGCAACCTGGAAAACGAGGGAACTTGGGCCAGAATGTCCTCCGCGGACTTCCTATTTGGCGCTTCGACACGAATCTTTCGAAGGCCTTCAAGATCACGGAGACGAAGAGTCTCCAATTCCGCGTCGACGCGTTCAACGTGCTGAATCATCCTCAGCCCGGCAATCCGAATAACTTGACCACCAATCCGACTCTGTCGATCAATCCCAATCTGACCACCGGCGCTGCAATTCCCTGGGGTCAGATCACGACTAAAACTGGAAGCCGGGTCTTCCAGGGCCAGCTTCGATTGCAGTTCTAAGAATGTGCCGGCCAGCAGGGGAGCCCGCCGAGAAATCGGCGGGCTTTTTTAATTTCCTGAAGCGTGATCTGAAGAAGGCTTAGGGATGCTAGGCTCGCCTCTCTCAATCACAAACAGATGTTAGGTCCCTCTCGTCGTCATGAAGACGAGTCAACAATGGATGTTGTTTCAGGAGGTGCTTCGATGAGATTTGGATTTGGTCGAATCCGCTCAGTCTCACGCGACCGCAGGAGTGCGTGTTTTGTTTGCGCGTTTCTGTTACCGTTCCTCGTTTTGGCCGGCGCGAATTCTGTTGTCAGTCCCACGACTGCAACCGCCGCGTCGGGTCCACCCCAGCCCTCGCAGTCGAGTACGATCGCTCTCGAGCAAGACTCGAAGATGTTGGTCACTGTTAATCCGGACGCGAATACGATTACCGTTTTTAAGGTGCATAAGAACGGACTCGGAAAAGAATTCGAGTTACCGGTCGGGCGCGAGCCGAGCAGCGTCGCGGTGCATCCCCAGAAGAAAATTGCTTACGTCGCCAATTCCTTTGACGGGACGGTATCGGTCGTAGATATTCCGTCAGGGAAAATCCACCACACTGTGACGGTTGGCGCCGAACCTAAGGCGGTAGCGGTCTCACCTAACGGGGACCGTCTGTACGTTGCCAATTCCGCGTCCAACAGTCTCACGGTTGTCGATACGAAAAAGGACGATATTATCGCTACCGTTGATCTGAGTGCGTTTGGAACAGCGCCGCGGTCGATTGCGGTGACAAACAATGGCAACAAAGACGACTCCGACGAAACCATTTACGTTGGGATGTTCTTTTCTCAACTTCGTGCCGGCAAGACTGCGGTTCAAGAAGGCCAGGACGACCAACGCGAAGCACGCGTTGTGGCTATTTCGGCCGCCAGCAATAAGCCGCTTTCTGCTCCGAACCCAGTACTGCTGGAACCGTTGGCGAATGCGGGTTTCAATGCCAATGGCCGGCTGGCGCCGGGACCGGGCCAGGTCCCAAATGTAGCGTCGACAAATCCTCAGACCTTCACAACGCCGACTGGTGCATTTCCGAATCAGCTTGCGTCGATTGCCATCCATCCGTTTCTATCGAAGGCATATGTCGTGAGTACGGGCGCATCACCAAACGGCCCACTGCGCTTCAATTCCAACAATCAAGGCCTGGTATCCGTCTTTGACACGTTGACTCGTTCCGAAACGACGGCGGCCCAAACCGATCCGAGTGTGCGCCGCACAGCCCCGCTCAATTTGAATCAGGGAGTCAACTTGGCCACGACGCCCGCGCCGAGACTCTTCCTTACCAATCCGGTTGCGATGGCGTGGCGGCCCGATGGCACTGATGCGTGGGTCGTGATTCAGAACTCGGATGTCGTCGTGCGCCTCACCGCCGACAATGCGGGAATACCGACGATCGGGGCGCCGCTTGTGGCTGGACCATCGGCGATTACGCGTGTCGATTTGCACGACGTAACCGGCGATCAAATTCCTGGGAAAGCACCCCGCGGGATCGTCATCGACGACGACGGGAAACGTGCATACGTATCCAACTTTGTTAGCCGGTCAGTGACTGCGATCGACATTTCAAATCCGACCGCACCAACAATCGAAGACACAGCACTCTCAACGGCTCTTCCTGAACCCGGAACCACAGAAGCTGCCGCGCTGCTTGGCGCCGAGCTGTTCTACACTGGCCGAGGGCCGGAGGGCCGGATGTCGCAAGAGTCTTGGGGCGGATGCATTACATGTCATCCGGATGGACGCGCCGACAGTGTGACATGGATGTTTGATGCAGGTCCAAGGCAGACGATTCCACTCGATGGAATGTTCAACAAAAACAATCCGCATGATCAGCGGATCCTGAACTGGAGTGCAGTCCGCGACGAAAATCAAGACTTCGAATTGAACACGCGCGGAGTGTTCGGAGGACGCGGCTTGATTGACGATGATCGCCTGTTCCTCGCTGTGGGTGGGGCCAGCGGTGCGTCACCGGCCGACACTGCACTGATCGAGCAATTCCAGAATTTCACTGGCGCCGTGACAACAACCAATGATCTGGCCGGTGATGCAGCTCTGCCGGCGCTGCTTGGAGCGCGGCGTGGTTTCGGACTGGCCACGCTCATTGATGATCGCATTTTCATTATTGGTGGGCGAGCGGGCGCTGGCGCGGGCAGTCTCATTACAGGCTCCAACACCGTGCTGGAGTTCAACCCGCGAACCAATGTCCTGACGCCGAGAAGTTCGACCGGTTTTACACCGCGTCATTCACTTGGCGCGGCGGCCGTACGGACAAATCAGGGCATTCGGATTTATGCGGTTGGCGGGTATGCCAGCACGTCCTCTTCAGCCGCGCCGGTAAACACGGTTCAGGAATACAACCCGTCCACGGATAGCTGGCGGACGGTTGCTCCCCTGCCGACGGCGGTTGCTCAATTCGGAATCACGGTGGCGGGCGGAGTCAATACCGCCGAGCCATTACAGCTCATCCATGTGGTGTCGGGAAACACCGGCTCGGAAGCCGCACCATCCGTCGCCAATCCCACTCCGGTCCAAAGGTTTCAAGCCGACCCTGTCGGCGCGGGAACTTGGACACCCTTCAGTCCGGGCATTACGTTACGCCGGAGTCTTGGGGCGGCAACAGCCCTGCGGGGCGTCTCATCACGAATCTTTGTAATCGGTGGCCAGGATGCCGGGGGCACAGTGTTGTCGACGGTCGAGGAATATCAGGCGCAGGCAGGTACGTTGGTTGCTACCCCGCACACGCCCTTGCCCGCACCACGTGCCCACTTCGGAATAGGTGGGACGCTGACCACAAGCCAGATTTACGTGATGGGAGGAATTGACGGCACCGGAAGCGATCAGTCGGCGATACTCGAACTGACCGTAGGGACCAACGGCCCGGTTCCAGGTCCGGCGGGTACGCCCAGCGGCGCTTGGGTGACGCGCGGAAATCTGGCGGGCGCTCGGCGGGGTCTTCAGGTTTCAACTCCCCCCGGCGTCAATAATTTTCTTCCGGCTCGCAGTGGGGAACGAGACGCACGGCAGGACGCGATTGCAACATGGATCGCGACGAAGGTCCGCGCGAGTCGCGCGCCATTGAAAGCCAGCGAATCCGCCGTCGTTAGCGGGCGTTCATTGTTCAGCCAATCGGGACTGGTGGTTTCGGCCTTCAGTTGCGCCACTTGTCACGGCGGCCCCAAGTGGACCAGATCGACGGTCGACTACACACCGCCGCCTTCGCCTGACGTAGGTCTCGGTCTGGGCAATGAACGCGTTATCGGAGCGGAACTGCGCCAGACGCTCACACAAGGGCCCAACGTTCTGATTAACGTCGGAACCTTTACGCTCGGTGGCGGGAGGGAAAACGAGATTCGATCCAACCCAGCGGACATCTCACAAGCTATCGCTCCACTGGGGGCGAACGGGTTTAACATTCCGTCGCTTTTGAGCGCCCATGAAACGGCGCCATACTTCTATAGTGGCTTGGCGCGGACGCTCGAGGAGGTTCTGAACGGCTCGCAGGATACTTTCGGCGGCACGCGGCATCACTTTGTCACGAATCCGGCCGATCGTCAGGCGTTGATCGCATTTTTGCGCTCCATCGACGACACGACACCCAGCTTTCCGTAATTGAGATTCGCCGAGTTCTGTAAGGGCGGTCTATGACCGCCCCTACAGGAGCAATTTTTCCAGGACGCGGAAATCCACCGGCTTCACCAAATGGTGGTCAAATCCCGCGGCTTTAGTCCGCTCGCGATCGTCATCGCTGCCATAGCCGGTGAGGGCGATGATTTTGATGGAACCATTCACGTTCTGAATCGAACGAAGTTGCTGCGCGACTTCAAAGCCGCTGAGTCCGGGTAAACCGATGTCCAGAAGCACAACCGCAGGGTTCAGACGTGAGAATTCCACGATACCCGACGGCCCGTCGTGCGCCGTGTGCGCTTCGTGACCCATCATGTCGACCATGGCTGCCAGCGTCTCTGCAGAATCGAAATTGTCTTCGATCACAAGAACACGTTTTCTTTCATTCAGCATGGTAGGTCCTTCGGTCTTTTCTTCACTCTGTATTGGCACAACGGGAAGCATCGCTAGACGTACAATGAATTCGCTGCCACGATTGGGGCCTTCGCTCTTTGCTTCAATCTCGCCGGAATGCATTCGCACCAGGTTCTGAACGAGCGTGAGCCCAATTCCCAGACCGCCTTCCGATCTTGCCAGAGATCGCTCACCTTGGACGAACAGATCGAAAATTTTGGGCAATAAGTCCGGTGCGATGCCTCGGCCACTGTCGCGGACCCGCAAGACGGCAGCGTCTGATTCATGATCAACCGTCAGCCAAATGCGACCGCCGGATGGGGTAAATTTCGCCGAATTCGTTAATAGATTGCTGATGACTTGTTCCATGCGTGTGACGTCCGCCAAAATCGGAACCGGTCCTGGTACGAAATCCGTAACAATGCGAAGATTCTTTTTCTCAATGACAGTGCGGACCGCATCCAAGCTACGCCGGACCAGCGTGGCCAGGTCGGTGGGCTGTTTGTGGAGCTGGATGTGCCCGTGAGTGATTCTTGCCACGTCGAGCAGATCATCTAGAAGCCGGCTCATGTGATGGATCTGGCGTTCCATAACATCGCACGTCCAGTCGATTTTGGCGGAGTCGGTCTTGCACGACCGGATAATCTCGACAGCATTACGGATTGGCGCCAAAGGATTACGCAATTCGTGGGCGAGCATTGCCAGGAACTCGTCTTTCCTCTGGTTGGCTTCCAGCATGTCGCGCTCGGCTTTTTTCTTGTCCGTGATATCCGTCAGCGCTCCCACCCACTCGCGGATACAGCGATCACGCTCGAAAACAGGAACGGCTCGGCCGAGCACGTTGCGGTATGTGCCATCGGCGGCTGACACGCGGAATTCAACTTCATGCGCCGTCCCGGTGGCGAGCGACTGCTCCCATACTTTGCTGACTCGCTGAATGTCGTCAGGATGCAGTTTTCGAGCCCAGCCACGGCCCATCATTTCTTCTCGAGTTTGGCCTGTGAAGGTACGCCAGGTTGGCAAATCCTCAACGACATCGCCGGTGGCATTCGTGGACCAGACGACCTGCGATGACGCCAGCACGAGCGAACGATATCGATCTTCGCTTTGGTGGGACGCGCGTTCTGCCGATTCCCGCTTGGTTTCTGAAACGGCGAGAATGACACCGGTTGCCGTGGCAACAAACATGAACAACTCGAGCGAAATCAGATTATCGTTCGTACTACCGGCCGTAAACGGCCCGAAACCCTGAATCGTGCCCAGCACCGCTATCGCTGCAGTGATGAATCCGCTGATTGCTGTCCCGCAGGTGCCGAAGCGCAGCGCCGCCCAGATCAAAACTGGGAAGATGGCGTAATCGGGTGGATGATAGCTCGGGCCAAGGGGACTCGGCCGGGCGAAAACAAACAAATCAATGGCGCTCAGCACGACCACCAGCGCCATGAATTCGCCTAGTCCCCGTTTGGAAATGCGGCGCCGAAACTCGGCGGCAACTAAGGTGAGTGCCAGCGGAGCGACGATCACATCGCCCATCGCGTCACCAAGAAACCAGACCCCCCACAGCGAGCCGAATCGCTCCCACGATTGCATTCCGGTGAGGCATAAGCTCATCACGCCGATCGTCGCACTCACGGTAGTGCTGACGATCGCGCCGAATACGAACAGGCCGAAGATGTCTCTGAACCGCTCGAGTGACGGCCGGAATCGGACGAACCGATTCAGCAGATACGCACCGAGGAGAGCTTCTAGCGTGTTGCCTGTTGCGATGCCAACCGACGCGATTGCCGGCGCGTTCGTCGTGATATTGGCGATGAAAGCGCCCAATGCGATTGCAGGCCAAATGCGATATCCAAACAGAAGCACCGCGCATAATGCAATTCCCGTTGGCGGCCAAACGACTGTAACCTGCTCGGCCACGAATGCCAGCGTCAGTCCCGTCTTTGCGCCCACCACGTACACAGCCGCCGTTATCAGCGCGACTCCCACGTATTTGGCTCGAACTGGTTTCATTGAAGTGGGTAATTGTAATGCCAGTGCAGCTATGAACCGTTGGAGTTTTCAGAAAAGATTTGTCCCATAGAGGGGCACTCATCGACGGCATGTGAAATGCGTGTCAAGAATGATGAAATCGGCGGCTGTAAGCGTTAACCTGAGTTCGCTATGCACTACCTACTCATTTACGACCTCGTTCCCGAGTACCTGGAACGCAGAAGCGAGTTCCGCAAAGAGCACCTTGCACTCGCATGGAAGGCATCGGAGCGTGGCGAACTAATTCTTGGTGGCGCTTTAGCCGATCCGGTGGATGGGGCTGTTCTATTGTTCGAGGGTCCTTCACCGGAAGTCGCCGAGCGCTTCGCCGCTGCCGATCCATATGTGAAGCATGGGTTGGTGAGGCACTGGCGCGTGAGACAGTGGGCGACCGTTGTCGGAAAAACCGCCAGCTCGCCTATCAAAATGTGATGACAGTGGTGGACGACCGTCCTCCCATCAGTGTTCCACCTTCAGGACCATGGTCTGGCTATTATCTATACGGGCATGAACCGTTCAAACATCGAATGAGACTGGGTCTGACCTTTACACCAGACGGGAAGATCACAGGCGAAGGCATCGACGACATCGCTGCCTTTACCATCGATGGGTCATTCGATCCCGCAATCAATGAAGCAAACTGGACGAAATCATATGTCGGAATGCACAGCGTCGAGTATCGCGGATTCCACGACCAGCGGAGTATCTGTGGCAGCTGGATTCTGACGCCTTTGACCGGAGGTTTTTGGATCTGGCCCGACAGCGTGGGCGAACACGAAGAGCTGGAGTCGGAAGTCGAACAGCCATTGGAACTAGTTTCGTTCTGCACGATAAATGAGCAAAACCGGAGTGTTGCTGAAGGACAGACGCTTCGGCACCGCGGAGCGGTGCGAGGAGATTAGCCAGGGGTACGCGTTTTTTGCGTACCCCTGGTATTGAGACGCACCAAGAATCGCACCCCGGCAGGGTTGCGAGGAGTCCGCGACACCCTTTCAGGGTGGGGATTCCAGGGTTGTCAAACTATTCCAGGGGTACGCAAAAAACGCGTACCCCTGGCTAATTTCCCAGCACCGCTCTGCGGTGCGAAATGTCCAAACTGTAGGGGCGGTCATAGACGGTCATAGACGGGCCCTACAATGTGGTACCGATTTTTCCGTTACGGTTCTTATTGGCGCAATCTGGCCCACGCGCAGCGGACGTGCGCTATAATCGCGG
>QHXA01000875.1:4690-5163 GCA_003222755.1 Acidobacteriota bacterium | reverse complement strand
GGTGAGTCCGTGTCCTGTTTGGGGAATCACATAAAACCGGGCAAACTCGTCGACGCTTGCGCGTCCCATCTTATCGAGCACGGACTGGTAGTAATCCAATTGCGCTCCAGGGGACGCCAGCGAGTCGTTGGTGCCTATCGCGACGATCACTCTCCCGCCTCGCTTTGCAAATGCGGAAAGGTCCGGATTCGTTGAATCGAGCCATTCAGAAAGTTCCTCGCGCCGCCTGTTCCACTTGCCCCCTTCGACATAGTCCAGCGGATTGGCGGTCGTGTCTTTCATCAGAAATCCGGTCACACCGAGCACGCCAAGGTGCGAATGATTCGGCGCGTTCGGCGCAGCGCCTTCCTGTCCGTTGAACCGAACATTGGCAATGAGGCCGCTGCCTGAAGGATCCGTCGTCGGCACCCACATACCGAACGTCTTCGATCCGTTTGCCAACGGCGTAGCGAACTTGTATCGGCTGTAGACCA
>QHXA01000875.1:3888-4583 GCA_003222755.1 Acidobacteriota bacterium | reverse complement strand
ATGTAGTTATTAATGATGCCGTCCGCAAGTCCATCGAGTTTGTCGCACTGCCGAACGAATTCGGCGCGAATGGCTTCAGTCTTCGCAGGAGTTACCCAATTGGCCAACGGCTTTTCCTGAATGCGGATGAGTTCCGGCGCCAACATCAACGACGAAAAGCTGACGATCGGGACGTTCGCGGCAACGCCGTCGTAATCGGCGGGATAACGCTGAGCGACGGTCAGCGCTTCACGGCCACCCTGAGATGTGCCGATGAAATAGTTATAGCTGGGCCGTGATCCGTAGAGTCGTTCCATCAAGACCATGGCCGCGTCGTGAGTCTTCTTAAGCTGCATGTACCCGAGGTTTTTGATGGCTTCGTCGCTGAGGGTCCAGTCATCGCCGGACGGTCCTGCAGTCGCTGCACCGCGAGGCCCAAAGCTCTGCTGATGTCCGGAGTCGCTGCCGTATGTGGCGAAACCGCGCTGCAGCAGCGTGTTCGCCTCGCCGTCTGTCAAGTTCGGAATCATGCCGTTCATGCCGCCGCCTCCCATTTGCGCCGCGCGCCTTGTCCAGGAAGCGGGAAGCACAACACGAAAGTTGATCGCGCGGCCGTGCGAACTCGTATCCATTGGCGCCATTGCGCCATCGATCGAGCAATACGCGGGAGCATTACCGGCACTCACCCATTTGGGTGCGGCAAGAGTGACTCCGGC
>QHXA01000875.1:2012-3821 GCA_003222755.1 Acidobacteriota bacterium | reverse complement strand
CTCGGAAGCGGCACTCTGGGAAGTCTGCGCCTTAACCCCGCCGTTGCATAACAACGCCGAAGTCAGCACAGCAAGCGTAGCAACAACTGCGAAACGGTTTTGACGATTCATAGTTCATCTCCCTTCTGAGTCGAGCAACTCATGATGGGGCTTGTTCTCGTGGTACCGGACTGTAGTCGCTTTGATCAGCATGCTGGAAAACGGCGGCTGCAGGATTGAAGACATTATTTAATACCAACCCGAAAAACAGCAGCGCGGCGAAACCAGTGGCGAGGGCGAATCCGTAGACCGGACCACCCATGGCGTCGCTCACGGCGCCCATGGCCAACGGAGCCAGCACGGCCGAAAGGCATGTGTAGAACAGGATCACGCCTGCGGCCGCACCGTGTTCGGATTTCGGCACGCAGCTAATTCCTTTCGAATTGATCGTGGGATAGATGACGGACATAAACAACCCCGACAAAGGGAGAGAATACACGCCCCACGAGACGCCGCCGGCAATACTGATCGCAAAGCACGCGAGAATCATCCCGCTACAGATAGTGAGAACCGCGCTCCACGGCAGTCTGTTCAACATCCAGGCGCCGAGGAATCGTCCGCCGGCGCGCAGCAAAAAGAAAATGGAAATGCTGTACACCGCGATCCATTTTGCCGGGCCTTGGTATCCCGCGAGCAGTGTTGGCATCCAGACGTAAATGGCGGCTTCAACGGCGACATACAGAAATGCACCGAGTGAGAACAGCAGAACAAAGCGGTTCTTCATGACGGCGGAGACCGATTTCAAATCCGTTTGTTCCGACGGCACCGAAAGGCGTGTTGGGTAACGAACGCTCAGAGCAGTGAGAATCAGCAGGACGCACATGCTTCCGGCAATCGCGTACAACCATTGCCATGGAACTCCGCGATTCAATAACTGCGACAGGACTGCAGGCCCGACGATGGATCCGGTACCGAAGAATCCCTAAACCGTATTCATAATCGATGTGTGTTCCGCCGTCGATCGAGAAATGTCTCCGATGAGGGCGAGCGCGCCCGTTTTGAAGATTCCGATCGCGATGCCTGAGAGCGCCATCAGCACAGAGAAAAACACAAAAGAAGTGCCGGCGAGGAACAAGTATGATGCGGCGGCGAACAGTGTCAGACCGACCATGATCGTCCATTTGCGTCCATACCTGTCTGCGAGATGACCGAGAAGGAAACCGGCAAGCGCGATGCCCGCCATCGTTGCGTATTGAAACGTTCCCGCTGCTGTTAGGCTCAACCGGAAGGTCTTGACGATTTCGGGAATGATGAGGCCCACGGAATCCGTGGTCATCGCAAACATGGCGAACATCAAGTAGGTGAGGGTCTTGAGCACGGCCATGTTCGCTTGCCGAATCATGAGGCAACCTCAAACCGGTCCTGCCGGCCATCAGCCGAATACGTGATAGCTCCTTCCATCGATTTCAAATCGACGTCTAAGCGGGCCCACTCGCTCCCATGACGCCACTCGACACAAATCTCGTGATCGCTCCTAGGCGGCAAATGAAACCCGCCCGCAAACGCCGCATGCGTATTGCGGAAGCGGATTAAATCCAGAAGTGAACGGACGATGGGGCGGCTGAGTTCGTCGTGGATCTCTTCGCCAGTATAGTAGTGCCGGTTAATGTCGCGTCCGACGCCGGTACGGCGCAGGAGATTCATGTCGTTCGTGCCGGCCAGCAGTCCTACGTAGTAGACCTGCGGAATGCCTGGCGTGAAGAGTTGCAATGCCCGTGCAATCAGATACTCGTTATCGCTGCGTCCGAGCGCGTCATAAAAAGTGCAATT
>QHXA01000875.1:363-2000 GCA_003222755.1 Acidobacteriota bacterium | reverse complement strand
CACCGGTTGCCTGACGGCTTTGGTTGTGACTGCGCTGATGGATCGTTTCGACGAGTGCGTCAATTTCTTCGGGCGTGAGCAATCCTGGGAGATTGCCGCCTTTTCGATCAGCACCCACATCCAGCACACCGATACCGTCATGCGTGTCCAACACGGTCACGGCATTGCGCGGCCTGATCGCAAACCATCGCTTCAAATGACGCGCATTCCGCGTATACAGCGTGTGTAGAACGAGCGGAGGTAGGGCGAAATCGTAGACCCAGTCGACTTGTTTGGCGATATCGATTTGCTCGAGGTAATGACTGTGGATCTCCACCAGTACCTCGATGCCGAGCGTGTGCGCTCGAGCTATCAGTTCCGCCATGAATTCGAAAGTTTCGGGAATCATGAAGCAACTGGTCCCCGCTTTCTTTATTGCATATCCAACCGCGTCGAGCCGAATCGCGCGAATGCCGGCAGTGTGAAACTGTTGAAGGATTGAGTCCAGGTATTGTTTGCCTTCGGTGTGATGCACATCAAGATCGATCTGTTCGCCGGTAAAGGTGGTCCACAGCAGTCGCTGCTCGCCATTCTTGAGCTGGTACTTTGTGAATGGCAGACCCGGACGCGGCCGGTACAGTTGAAGCAGTTCGGATTCGCGCGCGCCGTCTCCAAACACCTTGGAATAGGTGAGAAACATTCCAGCGTAGCGAGATTCCTCGCCGCGATCGCTATAATCCAGGAACTGCGGCGAGCGGCTGGATACGTGATTGACGATGAGATCCGCCATGATTTCGACGTGCTCACCTAGCGTGCGCACGTCATCCCACGTTCCAAGCCGCGGATCGACTCGCGCGTGATCAATCGGGTCGAAACCCGCATCGGCCCCGTCGATCGGAAAGAAAAACGGAAGCAGATGGACACCGCCGAATGCGCCATTGAATGATTCGAGCAGCAGTTTTCGAAGCTCGCGCAGACCTCCTCCCGAAAAGCGGTCCACGTAGGCGATCAGCTGAACTTGATTTTTCACGGTCTCCAAAACGGATCGCCCGCGGGAATCCACTCGACGGGCACTTCCGAAATGAAGGACTTCAGCCAGTCGGCACAGAGCCGCATGCCTTGATCCTCGGATACCCAATGGCCGACGAGAATCATTCCTTTGCGATTACCTGCCGTATTGGCATCGAATGCGTACTCGACTCCTTCCCACTCGCGCTGTTCGCCGGCGACGATCACGTCCACCTTCGGCAACACCGTAGCGGCATGAAATGGAGCCGTCCCTTGCATCAGGGCCGCGCGGCTGACTCTTGATTCGGGATCTCCGATCACGCGTATCGCCTGAATGCGCAGCCGCTTTTCGACGTCTTTAGCCAGGTCGCGCAATTTCACCGGCGGCAGCACGTAAACGCGCGGTTCGTCCTTGCTCGCGTACTTGTCCCAGCCTAATGCTTCGGCGAGTCCGACGGCGCTCATGTCCGGCTGGCGCGCGTGAAGGTGATCGTGAAATCTCCAAATCGCCATTTTGTTGTCGCTAATGAACTGCAGCTTCTTTTGATAGACGGGATCATTTGTGAAATTGCGGATGTCGTCATTGCCGAGCCAGTACGTTGGCTCATGTGTGATGACCATGTTCTTGCCGGACGCCGCAGCGCGCTTGA
>QHXA01000875.1:0-241 GCA_003222755.1 Acidobacteriota bacterium | reverse complement strand
CCTTAATTCTGTCGATCACTTGCCCCGCGGTCAGCGTTGTGTTTTGCGAGAACCCATTCATGGCCGTGGCCATGAGGCCAATCGACAACGCGCCAAATTCTCTCCGCGAAATAATCCACTCGTCATTCGATCTCTTCATATTTCCTCAGCGCTCATTCAGGTGATGTTCGATATGTTCAAGTGTCATGCCCTTCGTCTCCGGGTAGATCAACAGGACCACAAAGAACTGAAGGAGCATCAT
>QHXA01000083.1 GCA_003222755.1 Acidobacteriota bacterium | reverse complement strand
GGATAGAACGCCAACACAACGTTCTTCTTGCCCCGGAAATCCGAGAGTTTCACCTCCGAATCGAGATGCGACCTCAAGGTGAAATCCGGAGCCTCCTCACCGACCCTTGGTGCATTGACATCTTTTGCCATTGAGAATCTCCTCGGTCGATTTTCAACTCCAGCGAAATGCCGTTACTAAAGCTATCATATTATCTTTCGCGAACCCGATGAAGATTGCACTCCTTGGCGCCAATGGACAACTCGGACAGGACCTGCAACGTGCTCTTCACTCGCACGATGTGCGCGCGCTCACGCGAACCGATTTCGACGTCACGGATCATGCGCGCGCACGCGCCGTGCTGATGGATTTGGTTCCGGCCGTGGTGTTGAACACCACGGCTTATCACCGGGTCGACGATTGTGAAACCCACGCCGAGATGGCATATGCGGTAAACGCTCTTGCTGTACTCAATCTGATCCGCGTAGCAAACGATCTGGATGCGGTTCTTGTGCACTTCAGCACCGATTACATCTTCGATGGGAAGGCGCGCCAACCCTACACGGAGTCTAGTCAGCCGTTTCCGTTGAGCGTTTACGGCAATTCCAAACTCGCAGGCGAGTTTCTCGTTCGAACAATCTCGAAAAAATATGTCCTCATCCGAACGTGCGGGCTCTACGGAGCCGCAGGCAGTCAGGGCAAGGGCGGCAATTTTGTACAGACTATCCTGACGAAGGCACGGCGAGGTGAATCGATACGCGTGGTGAACGATCAGGTAGTCACCCCTACCTACACTGTCGACCTCGCGAATCAAGTTGCGCAGATCCTGCCAACGGAGAACTTCGGCCTGTTCCATATGACCAACGAGGGCTCGTGCACTTGGTTTGAATTTGCGCGCGCGATCTTCGAGTTGTCGGGACTTGAAGCCGACCTGTCGCCTACGACTTCAGAGCTCTACAAGACTCCGGCGATACGTCCGAAATATTCCGTCCTTGAAAATGCCCGGTTGAAGGAGCTGGGACTGGACGACATGCGGCATTGGCGAGATGCGCTGGCGGCATATCTGAAATGACATCGAAGCTCCGCGCGCTGCCGTATGTGTTTTTCCTCTTACCGTTTGATTTGGTGATTGCTCTCTGCCTCTCTGTGTCCGTGCCCTTGTGCTTTAGAAAACGCAGAATCACACTGACACAGAGACCCGATTCCAGTAGGACCACGATCATCATCGTGAACTGGGATGGAAAGCACTTGCTTGCGGATTGCTTACCGGCCGTCATTGAAGCCGTACGGCACGATGGCCGCAATCACGAAATTCTCCTTGTCGATAACGGAAGTACCGACGGCAGCGTCGAGTTCGTTCGCCAGAATTTTTCCTGTGTCCGCGTATTGGCGCTGGACCGAAACTACGGCTTCATCGGAGGCAATGATCGGGGCATCGCGGAGACTCGCACCGACATCGTCGTTCTCTTAAACAACGACATGATTGTCGACCGCGCATTCTTGTCGCCGCTGCTCAACGGTTTCTCGGATACTTCGGTATTCGCTGTGACGTCGCAAGTCTTCTTCGCCGATCTCGATCGCCGCCGCGAAGAAACCGGCAAGACTCGGGCGCGGTTCGAAAACGGATTCTTCTATCTCTGGCACGATGACATCTACCCCACTGATGAAGCGCACGAGACCATCCCGGTTTTTTGGGCCGGCGGCGGTTCGTGCGCGATCGACCGAAAAAAGTATCTCGCGATGGGCGGATTCGATTCGCTTTACCATCCGTTCTATGTGGAAGACACCGATCTGTCATATCAAGCGTGGAAGCGTGGATGGAAGTGTCTTCTCGCACCGGCTAGCCGAGTCATTCATAAGCATCGAAGCACTAGCAAGGCCAAATTCGGGCAGGATTTCGTAGAAAACACGATCCGCAAAAATCAGTATCTCTTCATCTGGAAAAATGTGACGGATATTCCGATGGTGGTACAACACCTCGTCAACCTGCCGAGAATCCACGGCCGTGCGATGCTGCGCGATACGCCGGCATTCGAAATCCGCGCCTTCTTTCGTGCCTTCCGGCAATTGCCTGAAGCATTGCGGAAGCGCTTCGAGCATGCGTCGCATTCTCTGGTCAGCGATCGCGAAGTTTTGGCGCGCAGTCAGAAGTCATGAACATTCTCCTTGTCACCCCGTATCCTCCCGTGCTGCACGTACACGGAGGCGGCGTTCGCATGTTCCACAACATACGAATCCTCGCGAATAAGCACACCGTGCGAGTCCTTTCCTTCGTAGAAAACGATGAGGAAGCGGATCTCGTGAAATCTGTGGAACCGATCTGTGAATCCATCACGGCCATCCGGCGAGTTCCAGATTTTGGCGCACACTGGTTTTCCTTGGCCCCATTCACGGTTCGGGAGTTTGGTACGCCGGCGATGCACAAGGCGGTTGATGACGCAGTTCGGATGAAGAATGTCGATATCATTCAATGCGAGTATTTACAGATGGCGCAATACAGGCGCGCGGGCGCGTTTTCGATCCTCACGGCGCACGAGGCGTATTCGGCCAATGCTTACCACGCATTCCAAAGCGTTACGGACGGTATCCAGAAACTCCGTCTGTTTTCTCGTTGGATGTCGATGTTGCATTATGAGGTCTCGATGTGCAATGCCTTCGATCGCGTCGTTACCATGACCGATGATGATGCGCGGTATCTCCGATCCTACGCGCGCCAAGCAAACATTCGCGCGATTCCCATTGGGATCGATGCCGAATATTTTCAGCCAGAGCCGGATAGCTCTCACGAGCAGCAAATTGATGTCGTATTCGTCGGCTATTTTCGTCACACGCCCAATCTTGAGGCTGCGGAGTTCTTGCTCAAAGAGATTGCCCCCTATTTTCCCGGAATCGCCTTCGTCATTGCGGGTTCCCATTTTCCGGATACAATTCAGAAAACGGAGAACGCCGTCTTTCCCGGATACGTACACGATACTCGGCATTTGTTTCATCCGCCGAACACGATTTTTGTGGCTCCATTGTTTTCAGGAACGGGCCAGCGTGTGAAACTCTTGGAGGCGTTCGCCATGGGCGCCGCAGTCATTACCACTTCGCTTGGCGCGGGGGGATTTCCTATCGTACATGGAGAACAAGCGATGATCGCGGACACGCCTGAAGAATTTCGAACCGCTGTTGCGGCTCTGATATCCTCGAGTGATTTGCGCGCGCGCCTGGGAAGAAGAGCACGGCAGATGATTCTGGATCACTTTACATGGGATCGCATTGGCGGGCAGCTTCTTACTGTGGTTGAAGAAAGAAACTGTAGGGGCGCTCTGTGAGCGCCAAGTTGATGCGAGCAATTTCGTTCGTCTATCGCTTTATTGTACTGCTGCTCGTCGTTGCCTATCTGGAAGGGAATCGTGACGCCTGACGTCGATGTTCTGGTCGTGCTCTATAACAGCGCCAGCTTCATCCAGCCGTTGCTCGAAAGTCTCAGCCGGATAACAATTCCATTCTCGCTCTACCTTCTCGACAACGCTTCCAGCGATGATACGGCAGAAAAGCTGGCCGCCTCGCTTGCGACATTTCCTGTTCGCACCCATCTCTGGCGTTCTCTGACCAACAATGGATTTGCCAAGGGAATCAACTTGCTCGCCCGGCAAAGCACGAGCGAGTTCCTGTTCATCTTGAACCCGGACACGGAACTGGAACAGAGGTGTGTCGAACGGCTGCTCGAGAGAGCCATGAGCGATCCTGCGATCGGTCTGTGTGAAGCCAGACAGCAGCCGCGTGAACATCCAAAGTACTATGATCCGCAAACTGGAGAGACAACCTGGTGTACTGGGGCCGCGGTCCTCGTTCGCAGAAAGGCCTTCGAAGAACTCGGAGGATTCGACGAACGTATATTCTTCATGTATTGCGAAGACGTGGATCTTAGTTGGAAACTCTGGGTGCGTGGATGGAAATGCATTTACGTTCCCGACGCTGTTGTCCGCCATTACTCGCAAGACATCATTCCGGGTAAGAGAAGAACTGTGGAAAATTATTTCAGTTTTCGGAACTCCCTGTTCCTCTTCTACAGATTTGGTACTTGGAACCAAAAGCGTGTTTTATATAATTTCCTCTTAAATCGTTTCGTTTTCGGCAAGTATTCGTTCCGGAGCCGGGTGCTGTACACGTTTGCTTTTGTGGACCACATCCGATATATTCCGTATCTCCTTCGAACCAGATACCTTTGGTGTGCTAAACGACATCCGTGGGTACGCTTCGAGGAGACTTCATTAGCTGAGTAGGCGCCCGATGGGAGCGGGCCCTCTGCGCCTGCCCGGTCACGCAGAAAATTTTGGGAACCTGAATGCCGAAGCTTAGTGTCGTCATCCCAACTAAGAATCGCTCTGCACTGCTTGCCGAAGCTATTGAACGGATCGAGTGTCAAACGCTTTCCAGACAGCAATACGAAGTCATTGTCGTGGATAATGACTCGAGTGATGACACGCGGAATGTCCTCGAACAGAAGGCCAGAGTCTTTCCCAATTTGAAATTTGGTGTGCAGGAGAAACCCGGGGCCGCCGCGACACGAAATGCAGGTCTCCGGCTGGCAAACGGCGACCTGGTCTTGTTTATCGACGATGATGTTCAGGCGGAACCTGCACTGATCGAGGCTCATCTGGACTGGCACCGCAAGAATCCGAATACATCGGTCATTGGCGCCGTCAGTATGCCTTGGGGCGATACTGCAGATCCCTTCCTGCGTTATCTTCGAGACCACCGGATTTTGAATCCCTACACGCCATCCAAAGGACCCATTGATTTTTCGTATTACCACACGTGCAATGTATCGACTCCGACACAGATGCTTTTGAACGTCCGGGGTTTCAACGAAAACTTCAGGGTCTATGGCATGGAAGATATCGAACTGGGATATCGACTGGAAAAGGCCGGGTGCCGAATGGTGTTTGCTTCGGATGCGCAGGCCGTTCATTACCGCTTCCCTGGTTATCGCGACTTCATCGAACGATCCGAACACGCGGGCTATTCCCTCGGCCACCTGATACGCTTACACCCCGAACTGAAAACCCGCTTTGTGGAAAGCAGCCGGATCGGGAGACATTTAAAAAATATTCACCCGCTCTACAGGTGGGTGTCCGCCGCACTGTCGCCATTCCTCGCACTGCTAACGACTTGGGAAAGAACCCGCGGGACTACTCCGCTGTCACGCCTGACGGACGCGCACTATAACTGGTCGATTCGATATCATTTCTTCCTGGGATATCACCGTTATTGGAAAGATCAGAAGCGTGTTCGTCACGAATTGGTCGCTCCTATCCAGCCAGCATTGGCAAAAGAATATCAAGTGAAAGCAAAGGGCGAGTTGTAGGCGCCTTTGGGCTAATCCGTCTTTTTGAACGTTCCCCGAGTCTTAGATTGTGAGGACAGAGTTTGAAGCTAGGCAGCTTAAAGCCTGTCGATGACCGGAAGATCATCGAACGAGTTCTCAAGGGCGACACTGATGCCTTCAATCTGTTGCTGCGGCGGTGGGAAAAGCCGATCTACAACTTCATCGTCCGCATGATAGGAGATCGCGACGAAGCCATGGACCTTTGCCAAGACGCCTTCATGAAGGCATATCGTGAGCTGGACACTCTGAAGGATCTTGATCGATTTTCTTCATGGCTGTATCGGATCGCGCATAACACCTGCTTCTCGAAGCTTAGGAAAGATCACGGGAAAATCTTCGTAGAACTCCAACCGGAAACGCGAGCTTCAAGAATGCCCATTGAGAGCCGCCTTGCCGTCGAAACGGCGCTGCAGCATTTGCCCGAGGACCAGCGCGAAGTCGTCGTGCTGAAGGTGTTTCAAAGTTTGAAGTTTGAGGAGATTGCAGCCATACAGGACGCCCCCGTTTCCACAGTGAAATCACGGTTGTACATGGCGTTTGAAAAATTAAGGGCGATCTTAGGATGAGAATTTTGGAAGAGGGTACCCATGTCACATATAACGGAAAAACTTGCGGAGTTCATATTTGAAGAACTTCCTCCACCGGAAATGGCCGAGGCCAGACGGCACGTCGCTGAATGTGCGTATTGCCGCGAACAGCTTGCCCGGTTCGAGCAGACGCTTGCAATGCTCAAGGCTGCCCCGGATCTAGAACCGCCACGGGACATTGTCTTTGAATTCGACAAACCGGTGATGACGCGGCTGTGGAGGTGGTTTCCCGCCGTGGCGGCGCTTGCTGCGATTCTCTTAGTGACGATCGCCTTGGCTGGGCGTGTTCACATTCAGTGGCGCGATTCTCAAGTGACAATTGCCTTCGGCCAAAATATTCCGGCTGTGGATCCGAACCAAGCTGCTCTTACTGCAGAGATCCAGCGACTGCAGGGACATCTCGCCTACCTTGAAGATCGCCAGCAGCGCGTCGAGAGTGACACGATGGCGACTGTGTCCCAAATCCAACTGCTCGCGCGCGGGCAGCGCACGCCGCCGGGAGATTGATTTATGCTGAGCATTGTCTTGAGTGTGCTTTTACTAGCGTCGCCACAAGAGAGTACGTTCAAAAAGGAAAGGGCACAGTTGCAAGAGGCAGTAGATACTCTGGTTACTTCTACCGGGGCACAGGTCCTGTATCGATCCAGAGCTGCCTACCTTGAGGGATACGGAGTCGTTGTGAGTTTGGAGGTCGCGTTCGAGGGGCCTCAAAATCCCTTTTCTGGATTCAAACCACCGAAAGAAATACAGGCCCTGATTGCGCAGCGGCGGAAAGACGTTCAAGAGAAGATGTCGACGTTACTGAAACAACGCGTCGCCACGATGGATTCGATTGGCGCTACCGAGTCTCTCACCGTAATCATCCATGTTTTGAATGCTAATCCCGCGGATGTTCCAAACTTGCCGGTGCAAATCCTGATGACCGCAAAAAAAGATTCGCCGCAACAACCTGTCGCAGTCCGAGACTTTTGATGAAGAGCTTGTTAGGCATCGAAATTCGACCGCTTGGGGAACTGCTGCGCGACCGCGGCCTGATCTCAGAGGAAGACCTGAAAAATGCGTTGGCATTGCAGCAGGAACGCCGCGAAAAGCTCGGCCGGATCTTAATTGACCTTGGTTATGTGGCTGAGCGCGATGTCGTCGCTATTCTCAGCGAGCAGCTGAGAATGCCGATCT
>QHXA01000876.1:3731-5434 GCA_003222755.1 Acidobacteriota bacterium | reverse complement strand
TGAGAAGAATCGTACGAATGACGCCGACTCGCGGCGCACTGAACAGCACCTGATTCCCACGCTGGAGTGACCAGGATCTCTGCAGAAACGCATCGTCCATCTTTCCAAGGATTCGTTTCGCGCTTGCGATGCCGGAATCAAGAGTGCTGAGCAGTTCTGCGCTTGTCTTTGCGGCTGGTTGCGTGAACTCTGGGACATCATATGAATCGCTGGTCACGATTTCCGCTACCTGTCCGGGCGTTGATGCGACGTGTAGCGCCAGCTGGCCGAGAGACATCGATTTGGCGTGTGGCTTCCAAGTGAGCGACGCTTCGGGAACACGCTCCAGCACTCTTCGCGTTGTTGCGGCTTCTTGATCCAGTTCCATAAGTATCGAATCGATAATTGGCATTGTCATTCTCCTTTAATCGTTTGAGCGAGCGCCTCGCAGTCGCGCAGCTTTCGCTCGAGTAGACGTTGTTCAGACAAGGAAACAGTGCATTCCATAGCCTTCAGAAAGCATCGTCGCGCTTCTTGGACTCGTCCAGCCCGGCGATGAAACTCGCCAAGCGTTGCGTGCAAGAGATGGTAATCGAGGTGAGGTGCCTTTTTCTTGTCGTAACCTGCAATGACTGTCTGACAGTCATTGCCCATTAATGCGGATCCGAACCGAACATTTCTGCGCATGCAGCGTCAGGGCGCGCGGCTTCGTGGCAGGGTCCTGGACGTACGGAACGTCAGCGTTTCCCATAGTGAGGTGGGAACTACTTGCGCAATTTATCGACAGAGCCACACCGATGGACAAAAGAAGGCTCTCGCGGTGTTCTGCCGCTGATTACGCTCACGAACTTAATCGGGCGGAGCCTGAATATGATTCTCCGTCCTACCTGTCCATTAGTCGCGAAAAGT
The DNA here is from genome assembly GCA_003222755.1 of Acidobacteriota bacterium. Classification (GTDB taxonomy): domain Bacteria; phylum Acidobacteriota; class Terriglobia; order 20CM-2-55-15; family 20CM-2-55-15; genus 20CM-2-55-15. The sequence continues at coordinate 4,546 of QHXA01000876.1, read as the reverse complement.
CGTCTGCGTTTGTACCGACAATGGCGACAAACGCGGAGCACAGAACCTATGGGGTTCTCGTGCGTCGTGAGGGCTTTACCTTTCGGAGGGGCGAAGCCTTGTGAGAGGCTGTCTTACCTGTCATGAGCCGCTGCGCTTTCGTAGGGAGATCAATGAAGATGAATTCATTGGCCGGGTACAGATAGTCTTCGTCGAAATCGTCCACGACCCGAATCGTGGCGTTCCCCTTTAACTTTCTCCATCGGCCCCTCCCGTACTGTCGGTGCAATTGTCGGAGGCCTCGTATTGCACTCCGCAGATTAACCGGTCCGCCTACCCCGCCGGCTCTCTCAGCCAGATGCAACAGACCGGAATCAGGAGTGTCGCAATTGCAGCGATGAGGGCGACGGCGGAAAAGCCGACGGCGTCGAAGGCCTCAGCAGAGATCGCCGCGATGGCCGCGATACCCACTTGCGATGCGGCGTTTCTCACAGCGATGTATTCGCCGCGGACTTCGGGGCCGACAATCTCCGTCGTCAGCGCATGCAGAGGCGCTTGCCGTGCAGAGGCGGCGATGCTGAGCGCGGCGATGCCGAGAACCAAGCCGGTGCCGAGACTCGATCTGGCCACAACTAAAAATAGAAACGCCAGCACAACATTCGACCAGATAATCACGTTGCGTTTTCCAGCGTGATCTGCGAGCCAACCGGAAAGGGGAGAAGCGACTACCGCCGCCACGCCCGCGACCATAAACAACAATCCAATCTTGTCGACAGCCATGCCGTAGCTCGTTTTCAGCCATGCGCCACCATAGGGCAGGAAACCAACAATTCCGC
>QHXA01000876.1:0-3694 GCA_003222755.1 Acidobacteriota bacterium | reverse complement strand
GACGGTCGCGCTTTACAAGATGATCGGTGAATACACTGCGCCGCCCGACGTGCTTCTTGTGGTTTGTGTCGCGAGGTAAACGCGCAAGAGCAATCGCCAGCATGACGGCCGCCGCCGCCGACAGACATCCGAATACCCAGTGCCAGCCCAAGCGCGACGCGGCGAGGGCGCCTGCGGGGACACCGATGACAAACGCGACGAAATAGCCCATTGAAAGCACGCCCATCGCTCTTCCCCGCTGTTCGTAGGGATAGTAGTCGCCCGCAAACGACAGCGCGGATGTAGAAAGTGTGCCTGCCGCCAATCCTGTCATCGCACGTAGAATGACTAGCGCGCTGAACGAAGAAACGTGATATGTAAGAAATGATGCAATAGTGAACAGCGCAAGGCCGGACACTAAAATCTTTTTACGGCCAACGCGGTCGGATAGCGGACCAACAAACAGAGCGAAGGCCGCCGCTGCCAGAGAGTAAGTCGTGACGATGATCCCGGCATGTCCGGGTGTCGTGCCCATGTCCTGAGCGATGAGCGGTAGCAGTGGAGGCACCAGCTGCGTGTCCGAGACTCCCAGGAAGAGCACGCCAAACAAAATAAGCGCTACTGTCCATTTGAAACCCGCCGCATCGGACACGGGACGGATGATAACACGATTGTAGGGCCGGTCTATGACCGCCACAATCTCGCAGTTGCGATATCGCCGGCGCTCATAGAGCGCCGCTTCAATTCCCATTGGTGATACATGAAACGTGACTTTGAAGACGAGGACATCCAGCAGAAAGTCCAAACGATCCCGGAACAACTGCCGATCCTGCCAGTGCGTGATGCGGTGATTTTTCCGAACGCCGTCATACCCCTTACCGTCGGCCGTGAAAGTTCGGTCAAGCTGATCAATGACGTTCAGCAGGGCGACGGAATGCTGGTCGTCTTGACCCAGCGCGACAAGCGGGTCGATTCACCAGGGCCGCCGGATCTCTACGACATCGGAACCGTCAGTATGGTTCACCGCGTCATGAAGACACCGGAAGGCAACCTGTTCGTCATCATCATGGGTGTGTCGCGGGCGCGTATGCAGGAGTTTTTGCAGTACGAGCCATATCTTCGCGCGAAGATCGCGGTTGTTGCCGATGAGAAGGAAGACGAAAATAGCGTCGATTTCCAAGCCCTGCGAAGAACCGTTCTAAGCCAGTTCGAGCGCATCATCAAGCTGTCACCCCAATTGCCTGATGATCTTCAAACGATCGTGATCAACATCGAGGACGCCGGCCGGCTCGCCGACTACATTGCGACGAATCTTCCGAACCTCTCGATCGTTTCGAAGCAGTTCGTTCTCGAACAAGCCTCGGTGAGAAAACGATTGGAATACCTCAATACCGAACTCGCAAAAGAACTCGAGGTTCTCGAGCTGCGCAGCAAAATCCAGAGCCAGGTCCAGGAGGAGGTCGGCAAGAGCCAGCGCGAGTATTTCCTGCGAGAGCAGCTGCGAGCCATCCAGCGCGAGCTTGGCGAGAGTGACGACACGCAGCGCGAAATCGAAGAACTGCGAAAGAAGATCGAGGCGGCCGGTTTGACAGAAGAAGCGAAGAAAGAAGCCGAACGCGAACTTGGCCGGCTGGCCCGCATGTCTCCCGCCGCAGCGGAATACACTGTGACGCGGACATATCTGGATTGGCTCGTGACGCTGCCATGGAACGTGCTGACAACCGAGAAGGTGGACATCATCAAGGCGCGAGAGGTCCTTGATCGCGATCATTACGATCTGGAGAAAACATTCTCGAATTTCTTGCCGTGCTCGAGCTGAAACCTCAAGGCAAAGCTCCCATTCTTTGTTTCGTTGGACCGCCGGGCGTGGGCAAGACATCGCTCGGACGTTCGATCGCCGATGCAATAGGCCGCAAGTTCGTGCGAATCTCACTGGGAGGCATGCGCGACGAAGCCGAGATTCGGGGCCACCGCCGGACCTACATCGGTGCGCTCCCCGGCCAGATTATCCAGAGCATTCGCCGCGCCGGCTCGCGGGATCCCGTTTTCATGCTCGATGAAATCGATAAGCTAGGCGCGGATTTCCGCGGCGATCCGGCGTCGGCGTTACTGGAGGTTCTCGACCCCGAACAGAATTTTTCATTTCGCGACCACTATCTCGATGTGGCGTTCGATCTCTCACGTGTGTTCTTCATCACCACGGCGAATGTCCTCGATACGATCCCGTCCGCATTACGCGACCGCATGGAAATCATCGAACTGCCCGGCTATATCGAAGAAGAAAAGGTGCAGATCGCGCGCAACTACCTGGTCCCTCGCGGCCGCGAGAACAGCGGCCTGCAGCCGGATCAGATCGACTTTGAGGACGCAGCGCTCCAGCACATCGTGCGGCATTACACGCGCGAGGCAGGCGTTCGCAACCTCGAGCGGCAGATCACGAATATCTGCCGCAAGCACGCGCGCCGAACACTGGAGGGGAAGGATCCACGGCTTGTTGTGAAGCCTGCCGTTGTTGAGGAACTCCTCGGCTCGCCAAAATATCAGCTCGAGGATGAAGTTGAAGATCGGGTGAAACGGCCTGGCGTCGCCATCGGTCTGGCGTGGACGTCATCTCACGGTTACCGGTCAGGTCGGCGATGTTATGCAAGAATCCACGAAAGCCGCGCTAACCTGGGTGCGGTCCTATGCCATCGAGCTCGGTCTGGATTCGGATTTTTACAAGGAGACCGACGTCCACATCCATGTTCCCGCCGGCTCGATTCCAAAGGATGGGCCCTCGGCCGGCGTGACAATGGTCACGGCTCTGGTTTCTGCTCTGACGAACGTTCCCGTCCGGAAAGTCGCGATGACCGGCGAGATCACGCTCAGCGGCCATGTCCTACCGATTGGCGGCATCAAAGAAAAGGTCCTGGCGGCGCGGCGCGCCAAAATCCAAGAACTGATTTTGCCTGCACAAAATGAGAAGAACGTGCGGGAGGATATTCAGCCGGAACTATTGCAGGAAATGAAGATTCGGTACGTGAATACGATCGAGGACGTCCTGGAACTCGCATTTCCAAAGCGCGTCCTGCGAGCTGTTCCGGGCAAGGAGCCGGTACAGCAGGCGATTTGAGGATTATCACCGCGGAGCGTACCTTCTGCGCGATAAATGAGCAAAACGGGAGTGTTGCTGAAGGATAGACGCTTCGGCACGGCGGAGCGGTGCATCCCCCCTTAGTTCCATTGACCTACCCGGAGTCCCACCGGTACTATAGACCGCTTCAAGTTCATGAATTTCCACGCGTGGTTCGAATGCTTCTCCGGCTGTGGTGTGCGCTACCGGGTCGACCAGATTGTGTATCGGTGCGAGTCGTGTGGCGGTTTGCTGGAAGTGCGGCATGATATCGACGCACTGAAACAGAGGTCGGCTGCGGATTGGAAGCAGCTGTTCGATTCCCGCCTTGGCCGCCTGAGCGGCGTATGGTCGAAAAAAGAAGTTGTCCTTCCCGAGCTCGAGGACAAGAGCATCGTTTCTCTCGGCGAGGGCCATTCGCCTCTGATCCAGTCGGAGCGCTTTGCCCAACACCTCGGCATCGACGAAATCTACATCAAGCAATGCGGCACGTCGCACACGGGATCTTTCAAAGATCTCGGCATGACGGTGCTGGTCTCGATGGTGAACCAAATTCGCGCGCGGGTTCGCGCGGTTGTGTGCGCGTCCACAGGCGACACATCC
>QHXA01000082.1:10002-11676 GCA_003222755.1 Acidobacteriota bacterium | reverse complement strand
AAGTCCAAAAGCCCGCAAGGTCCGTGACCATTGTCCGGCATGGCAAGCCGGCTGCAGTCCTAATCAGTCATGACGAGTTTCAGTTTCTGCAGGCGCGGGCGAACCGGAAAAAAAAGTGGAAACTTGCCGGCTCGCTGAATTTGCGAAAGACCGTGGACATCGACAAGGTTTTGGAAGAGGCGAGACAGGAACGCATCCGGATCGTAGAAGAAAGCATCGGCCGTTTTGCCAGAGAGTTGGATGAGACCTAAGTCGGGGGTGTTCGTCACGGACACCCATCCGCTCGGTTATTATGCGGACCGCCGATTCTCAAAGTTGGGCAAACGGGCGCGTGGTTTGTTCGACGATGCCGATGAAGGAAATCTTCTGATTTGCGTGCCGACAATTGTGCTTTCAGAGTTGACGATTCTTCTCCAGCTGGAACGACTTCGTCTTCCCTTAGCTTTCGATAAATGGTGCCGTGACATTGATGCGGCTTCCGGTTTCTTCATCGAGCCCCTGTTGTGGACCGATGTTGATGAAATGCGACAGTTGCCGTTTAGAGATCCCTTTGACCGAATGATTGTCGGAACGGCCAAACGCCTTCGCGCTCCTCTTATTACAAAGGATGTTGAGATAACGGATTCCGGTTTGGTAGAAACCGTCTGGTAAGTATCGCAGGCGCCTTTCGAATTTTCTCGTTCCACCATCTATAATCCCGCGGCAGAACGCCGCCCGAAAACGAAACTAAACTCGGACCCTACGAAATTCTTGCTCCGAGTGGCGCAGATGATCCTCGTGAATCATCCGCAGATTGATTTCAGTCGAGCACTGTTGTAGATTCGTGATGTAGATTTACGCCGCGGAGGTTCGAAAATGCTTCCGAAGACGAGTACAAACAAATGGAGCCCAGCGCTGATCAAACTGCTGCGAGGCAAGCGAACCCAAGATGAGTTCGCGCAACTGCTTGGCGCACCCAAGAACACCGTATGGCGATGGGAAGCGGGATACGCAAGTCCGGCGGCAGCGTACGTGAAGAAACTTTCGGAACTGGCAGCGCGGGAGGGATTTCTCTCCGACTGGAAACCTGTTGGATCGATCACTTGGGTTGGCGATCTGGAAGAAGGGTCGAAGCAAATTGCCCTCGAGTTTTCTCGGGCTCTGGCCCATACATCACGGCGGCGAGGGCGACTCTAAACTGGTGTGGCCGTCTATGTCACCGATACGCATCCGCTGATTTGGTACACCTCCGGCAAACATTCACGTCTTTCTCAGCGTGTTTTGCGCGTCTTTGATGCGGCGTTTGCTGATCGCGCTTTGATCGTGATCCCTTCTGCAGTGTTCTGGGAAATCTCACTGCTCATCGAACACGACAAGATCAAAGTGCGCGAACCATTCGAAGTCTGGGCCGCCGCGTTGATCGCGCGGCGCGGCATCGACCTCGCCGCGCTTGCTTTGGACGTCATTGCTCAGGCACATCACCTGAGATTCCACGGCGATCCTTTCGACCGCACGATCGTTGCGACTGCAAAATTGATGGACCTGCCCCTCATCACGAAGGACGAAACCATCACGAATGCGAAAGTAGTCGATGTGTTCTGGTAGACATCGCCATAATCCGCAGCTAATAATTGGCGGCCATGCCACTTTCCAGGGGGATGCAAATCGGTTCGTACGAGGTTGTCGGCCTGCTCG
>QHXA01000082.1:9274-9889 GCA_003222755.1 Acidobacteriota bacterium | reverse complement strand
CTGAATCACCCGAACATTGCGGCGATTTATGGTTTGGAAGAGTCCGGCGACATGGCCGCGCTCGTGATGGAGATCGTCGAGAGCGACACTCTCTCGAGTCCGCCCAGCATCGATACGGCACTGGATTACGCGCCGCAGATCGCCGATGCTTAGAAGCAGCCCACGAAAAAGGAATCATTCACCGCGATCTGAAGCCCGCCAATATCAAGGTCACCTCTGGTCTCCGAATACTGGCAAGTTGTTTTATCAACGGCCAGACGGGGTACGCGCTGTGCCATACACCGTGAATGGCGACTCTTTTGCGGCGCTCCAGCCGCGCCTATGGTCCGAAAAATGGCCTACGATTCCGTTAGCTCCTGTTGCACTTATGCCTGATGCTAAGCGTATTGTGGCAATTGTCCCCACGTCCGAAACAGCCGGTTCGCCGCAGAGGCACGTCACCTTCCTGCTGAATTTTTCCGACGAGCTGCTCCGGCGCGTGCGTCCCTAAGCTGTAGGATTGCGCGGTTGATCTAGCCGGCCATATGTTCTCAATTGCGGCGACAGTCAAGCCATTCCCATCACGACAAGCAGCGTGCCGACTCCACCGGAGACCACCGAAAACACCGGGCCAAA
>QHXA01000082.1:1758-8999 GCA_003222755.1 Acidobacteriota bacterium | reverse complement strand
CGATGGCGCGGTCATCAACCATCCCAATCCGCGAGGCCCGACCTTCAAGATGTCCTTCGCGTAAATCGGCATCATCGACGTAGCGCCGCCGAGAAGAACCCCGAACATGTCGAGCGCCATTGCCGATAGCACGACCTTCTGCTTCCGCACGAACCGGAATCCCGCAGAAAATGAATGCAACGTAACGGGCTGGCGTTGTGGTTGCGCGTGTTTGTAAGTGATCCCCGCAAGCAATGCGACGAACATGAATTGCCCGGCTGCGTTGATCGTGTAGACCAGCGTGGGGCTTTGAAACAGCGCGATAAGGAGTCCACCGATTGCAGGCCCCGCCATTGATGAAATCTCAAACCCGCTGGAATTCCACGACACGGCGGTGCTGAAGATTTCCAGCGGAATGATGCCCGGAAGAAACGCCGCCCGCGAGGGCATGATGAAAGCGCGCGCCGAACCGTAGGCGAAGAGACAAGCATAAAGAACGTAAATCGAACCGCCCCATGCCGCATTGACCGCGAGCCCGGCTGCAGCCAGCGCATTGGCGGTCAGCGCCGCCATGAACACATGTTTCCGGTTGTGCCTGTCGATGACGTGCCCGGCAAATAACATCAATAGGACTTGTGGAAGGAATTGCGCGAGTCCGGCGTAGCCCAAGGCCATTGCGGAATGCGACCGCTCGTAGATTTCCCAGCCGATGGCAACTTTCTGCATCTGCCACCCGAGGATGAGAATCATGTGTCCGCTGAAGTAGCGGCGGAAGGCGGGCAGGCGCCACACGGCATAGGCGTCGTGCTGTTTCATGTGACAGGAAGCACGGCCACAATTTCACACTGCACGAGCGTATCGCCGGAGAATCCTTGATACAGCATCGTGTGGCGTGCTGGACGCGAATGCTCGTCTGGGAACATTTTCAGCCATTCTTTGTTGACCGCTTCTTTGAACGACTTGTCCTTGGCCCAGATGACAACTTTAATGATGTCCTCCACGGAGCCCCCCGCGGCCTCCATGACGCGACGCATGTTCTCGAACATCAGCCTGCACTGGCTCTCGATATCGGGAGGAGTCCTGCGCGTTTCCGGCTCCATGCCAAATATTCCGCTGCTCATCATAAATGGGCCGATGATGGATCCCATGGGAATCGGGTTCTCATGACGGAGTCCCGGGACCTCAAAACTACGGCGTCTGCTCACGTTCAATGCTCCTGGTGCGCGGAAGTATATCGTAAGAACACCAGAAGAATCCTGACCGGATCTAGCGTTTCATCGGCTACAATTTCTCCCCGTGAAATTTCTTAAACAAGCTATAGCTCGCCCAGTTACCACCGGCGCAATTGCGCCGAGTTCGTCGTTCTTAGCTCGAAGAATGATTGAGGATCTTCGGCTGGGGGCGGCCGAAGCCGTTCTGGAGTACGGTCCCGGCACCGGCGTTTTTACCGACTTCATTTTGCGCGAACTGAAGCCCGATGCGAAATTCGCGGCCATCGAGGTGAATCCTCAGTTCGCCGCAGCTTTCAAGGCGCGTTATCCAGGCGTGCGGTTATTCCAGGATACGGCCGCGAACGCACGAGACATCTGCAACTACGCTGGAATGCGATCGGTGGATTGCATTGTTTCCGGACTGCCCTGGGCCGCACTGTCGAAATCGACGCAAGTGAAGTGTCTGGACGAGATGATGCACGTGTTGAAACCAGGCGGGCGATTCGTCACCTTTGCGTACGTGCATGGCTTGGCTCTGCCGGCTGCAAGAACATTTGCGAGCTTACTGCCGAATTACTTCACCAGTGTTTCACGTAGTCCTGTGGTTTGGCTGAACTTGCCGCCTGCTTTCGTTTACCGCTGCCGCCGTTGAGCAGCGCCTGCGCGACGTATTTTGCATTTCGAATGGCATGTCCACCCATGTCGTTGTTGAAGTAAACGTACACGTCGAGCCCGGCTTTCAGCCAACTGTGTATATGCTCCAGATCGCGATCCAAATATCTCTTCGGGTAGTTTCCGCCTTCCTCGGGTCCGGAGTGTCTTCGGACGTACACAAAATCCGCAGTGACCGGCTGAGTCACATGCGTCTCCCGCCAGTCGGCAAAGCAGAGCGCGACGTGATGCACCCGTAGCAATTCGAACACTGGCGCCACGAGCCATGTCGCGTCACGAACTTCGAGAGCGCAGCGAATCTTGTTTTTTGCAGTGTGATTCTTTAAGGCCTCGAGAAAGATCCCGAGACGCTCGAGGTTTAATTTGAATCGTGGTGGTAATTGAAAGAGTATGGGGCCCAGCCGATCCTGCAAATGCTTAGCCCGTGAGAAGAACAGCTCCAGCGGTTCTTCTGGATCTTTCAGGCGCTTGATGTGCGTGATAAATCGGCTCGCCTTGACAGCGAAAATGAAACCCTTTGGAACTTGAGTTCGCCAGCTTTGGAATGCGCCTTCGCTCGGTAATCGGTAAAAGCTATTGTTGATCTCGACTGTTTCGAAATGTTCGACGAACAACTTCAGCCACTCCGAGGGTCTCAACTCTTTCGGATAGAAGACACCATTCCACCAATGTTTGTAATTCCAGCCGCTGGTGCCGATGTACGCTCGTGCCATCTCATGTTGATCTGTAGTTGGCATGGCAAGTGCACGACCTGGTCCGAAGGGGAGCACTATGAACACAGACATTCTAAAAGGGAAATGGCTTCAAGTAAAGGGAGACGTCCGACAATGGTGGGGCAAGCTCACCGACGACGACGTTGACCAGATTCAAGGTGACGCGGAAAAGTTCATTGGCAAACTGCAAGAACGGTACGGATATGGCCGCGAGCAGGCTGAAAGGGAAGTGAATGACTTCTGCAGCATGCCCGACGAACAACGGAGACGCATTGCGTAGCTGGAGTCTTTGGCATTTATCGTGCAATACGAATCCGCTTTGCGGAGGAGAGAAAGAATGAAGGTAACAGTTCTCCTGAAAAATGATCACGCAGCCTTGAAGGATCTGTTCAATAAGTTCAAGAAGCCGTCCCACACTCGCACTCCGAACGGGAAAAAGGATCTCTTCAACGAAATTCAACGGGAAATTCTGGTCCACTCACAAATGGAGCAGGATATCTTCTATCCCGCCCTAACCACGACATCTTCAACGCGAGGGGCCGAGCTCGTTTCGCAAGCGGAACAGGAGCATCGGTCCGTCGAGAAGCTGCTTCAGGAATTGAACGCGATGCATGGCACAGATAAAAATTTCGAGCAGAAGATGTCGGTGCTGATGGACGAAGTCCTCCGGCATATCGACATGGAAGAAAGCGATATCTTTGATGAAGCTCGAAAAAACCTCCCGGAATACCGCCTGGAAGAGCTGGGACTGGAGATGGAAGACCGAAGGAAAATCCTGGTCACACTCGCCGCGTGAGCACTTCAAAAACTGTAGCCTTGCGCACGCCGGAGGCGTGTCAGGAAATTAGCCGGGGGTTAAGCGAGCGGGAGCGAGCGCAACCCCCGGTTGTTTGAACCAAACGACCTCGGCACCCTGAAAAGGGTGCGAGGACTCCTCGCACCCTTTTTAGGGTGTGCATGTGGTCAATCTCGTTATTCCGGGGGTACGCGCACAAAAGACGTACGCGTACCCCCGGCTAATTTCCTGACACGCCTCCGGCGTGCGCGCAATAGACCGCGGCTACAGTACTGTTTGCTTACCCATCGTTTTTACCCAGCACCGTAACACTTCTGCAACGCTCCACGCCTGCGCCACGCAGCCGCGCGGAATGAAGGGCTCGTCTGCATCGAAGATTTCGCTGATCGAACCGATGCAAGCCTCGCCAAGGTGTTTTGGAAATCCATCGAGAAACTTGCGTGCGCCTTCAAAATCGTCAGGGTAGACGCGCAGCCACGCATCAATAAACGGGCCCATGAGCCAACCCCAGACGGTCCCTTGATGATAGGCCGCATCACGCGACCGCAGATCGCCGTAGTACTGCTTCTTATAATTGGGGTCTCCCGGTGCAAGACTGCGTAATCCGTAGGGCGTCAGAAGATACTTCTGGACGATATCCAACACTTGCTTCCAGCGAGTCGGTTCGAGTACCGGGTACGAGAGCGAAAGCGCAAACAGTTGGTTTGGACGCAATGACGGATCATCGCCCTGTTGGCCATCGATCACATCATGGAGGTAACTACCGGCCTCATACCAAAAGCGCTTGTTGAAAGACTCGTAAACGCGTGTCGCAAGTTCGCTGTACTTATGAGCATCCGTTTCGCTCAATTCTTCGCGAACCCATATTTCCATCAAACGAAGCGCGTTGTACCAGAGCGCATTGATCTCCACGGCTTTTCCGCGGCGGGGTGTGACCACCCAGTCGCCCACTTTGGCATCCATCCAAGTAAGCTGGTAGCCTTCTTCACCCTGGCGCAACAATCCATCCGCCGGATCGACACCGATTCCAAAGCGTGTGCCGCGGACATGGTGCTCGACGATGTCGATGAGCTTCGGCAGCAGCTGCACCAGCGTGTCACGATCATTCGTTACCGCAAGGTATTTCTCGATGGCATGGAAGTACCACAGGGTGGCATCGGCCGTATGGTACAGACCTTTGTTTTCGCCTTCCGGGAACATGTTAGGTATTAGTCCGTCTCGAACATAGTGCCCGAACGTACGAAGAATGTAACCGGCCTCCAGATGGCGGCCGGTTGCCAGCGTCAGACCGTCAAGACTGATCATGGTGTCGCGTCCCCAGTCGGTGAACCAGTGGTAGCCTGCGATCACGGTGCGGATCTCATCGCCGGCAGCGTGTGCCCGCGCGGCATCGCCGACGCGCGTGCTCGGTGTGATGATGAATTGATCGGCCGCGAGAATCAGTTCGGCCGCCCAGCCACTTTTCAGTTCGGGCCGCGCGACTTCAACCAGTTTTCTCCGTCGAGTCCGTTCGCGCTGAATCGCCTCTTCGGGGTCGAGTGCAAGGATTGTTTCCCATGGTTCAGTTGAAGCGATGACGGTAAACATTTCACCGGGATGAAGCGTGGTCCGCAAATATCCGGGGCTCCAGACGGGGCCGCGGCAATCATAGCCGCGGCTTTGTTCGATGCGATAAAAGATCGTTTTGAATTTTCCGCCTTCGAGAACAAACCCTGCGTTCGGTCCGTGAAGCCGGAATCGAAGAGGCGGTATGGGTGGTTCGCCGCAAACCTCGTATTGGTCGCCGGAGGCCTGCACCTTGTACGCGCTGTGCATCGGCAGCGAAACGGGCGCTTCATGTTCCCGGAAATGCATTGAAGGACGCAGCCGCAACCGGATCGTTCCCGTGTCGCTAAGATAGCGATAGCAGATGTGAACGGTATTTTGCAGATGCGGCATCCACAATCGTTTTTCAACGATGCAGCCGCGAATGTCGTGTCGCCACACAGGGAGGCCGGCCTCCAGTCGAAATTCACTGAGGAATTCTGCCGAAGGCAAGTCGATGTGTTCTTCGGTTACATCTTCGCCGCTAAAATCCAACACCGAATCATCCGCAAATGCGATCTCCTCGCCGAAGTGACTGAGCATCACCATGCGCCCTAGCGGTGCCGGCAACGCGGCAATCAACAGTCCGTGATACCGGCGCGTGCACGCGCCCGAAACCGAAGCCGATGCATATCCGCCAAGCCCGTTGGTCACGAGCCATTCGCGCGTGAGCAACAGAACAGGGTCCGGACCTTCGCTTCCTGATCTTTTGGTCCAAGGCATGAGATTCAGGATCACGTGTTCGATAGCGAGTTCGTCTTTCATCATCGGACGCGCGTCCGGAGCGCCAGTCGTCTTATTCACTTCTTTCATACATCACCACCGCACAATGTCCGGGAATATTCCACGTTTCGGTCTTCCGCATTGGCGTCGTTCCGGAACCTCCATATCGCGTATCTTCGCTGGACCAGAGCATCTCCCAACGCGCGCCATTGGGTGGAGCAAGCAAGGGCTCCGGCGCCGGCCGAAGGTGGAGATCCTGGCCCAAATTGACCAACAGCAGGCGGTCGCCGTGTGAGCCTCCGAAGAATCGCAGCACGAAAGCTTCTGATCCTAAGACCGCTCCGTAAATCCAGTCGGACCGCTGGGCCCCGAACACCGGATCTTCGCGGCGCATTCTTAAGAGATCTTTGTGTAGCGTCAGCCAGTGCACGTTATGGCTGCGCTCGGCTTGGATGAGTTTACATCGCTCGAAGGTGGCAGCATCATGAGGGGCGCCCATAGTGAATTCGGCATGTGAATGCGCCATGCTTGGAAACTGAGCAAGAAAATCGGCCCGTCCCTTTTGGACAAGCGCGGCAAGCTCCTTATGGTGATCGGAAAAATATAGGAACGGCGTCGATGCCCCATACTCCTGTCCTTGAAATAGCATCGGCGTGTTGGGACCGAGAAGAAGCAAGGCCGTAATCGCCCGGTATTGGCCGGGAGAGCTGAGTTGCTGCGGCCGCGAGCCTCGGACGGAATTTGCAAGCTGGTCGTGATTTTGAATGTAGATGACGAAGGCGGCAGGCGGAAGATCCAGCGCAGGCGTGCCGCGACGCCCCCGCTGCCACGTGTAGTACTGCCCTTGAAAGAGAAATCCCCATTTCAGAGCGGAGATGAACTCCTGCGGGCTGCCGCGGTAGTCGGAGTAATACGCTTCAGTGCGTCCTGTGAGGGCGACTCGCGCCGTGTGATGGAAATCATCGTTGCACACGGCGTCGAGCCCGTATCCACCGGTGTCGGCCGAACGCGCTAGGATGGAGTCTTGCGGTTCGTTCTCCGCGATAAGTACGATCGAGCGCCGTCCCGCCGCCCGGCGCGCCTCGCGGCTGATGGTCACCAGAATGTGCTCGGATGAACTGTCGAAGATTTGTTGCGTTGCATCCAGCCGCAGGCCGTCGAGGTGAAACTCTTCGATCCAATAGCGCGCATTCGAGACGAAAAATTCGCGCACTCCATCACAACCCTCGCCATCGAAGTTGATGGCTTCGCCCCATTCGTTGTCATATTGACTGCTGAAGTACGCGGGCGAAAATTCTTTCAGGTAATTGCCATCCGGACCAAGGTGATTGTAAACAACATCGAGTATGACGCCGAGTCCGAGTGCATGCGCACGATCGACAAAATCACGGAATTCATCAGGTGTACCGTAGAGGCGTGTCGGCGCAAAAAGATCTACACCGTCGTATCCCCAACCAAAGCTGCCGGAAAAGTCCGCGACGGGCATCACCTCGAGCAATGTGATCCCGGTGTCGGCCAGTTGCGGCAACAGCTCACGCGCGGCATTCCAAGTTCCTTCTGAAG
>QHXA01000082.1:359-1696 GCA_003222755.1 Acidobacteriota bacterium | reverse complement strand
TATCGTCTTTCCAGCGGTACGCAGACGGGCTTACGATCCGTGAAGGACCATGCGGACCGTCCGGTTGAAACCGAGATGCGGGATCGGGAAACAGGCGGTCTCCATGTTCCAGCCGATATCGATATTTCATGCCCGGTCTTGCGAACTCGACGACGGCCGAAAAGTAGCCGTTCTGTTCCTTACCGAGTGGAATCGCGGTTGAGTCCTCGATCACAACGTCCACACTTCTTCGGAACGGCGCCCAAACACGAAAATGCACACCGCCACCCCCCGGCTCAGCTCCGATGGGAAGCCGCCGTTGAACAACCGTAGACACGTGGTTGATCCTCCTTCGTCAGCGGAGCAAAACAGGAGCCATTGAAAGGAAAATGTAAATTGGCACCAATTGACGACCGCTGGTTTTGGTACAGCGGTTGCACCACCCCACTTAGATCCTCTAGGAAAGATCACAAAGACATCGACCAGTTGCTGACGCAGATTTCGCGATTGAACGCAAGCGACAAGAATTTGGATGACAAAGTTGGGGCGCTGATCGAGAACGTCGACCACCACATTGAGGAGGAGGAAAGGGAAATTTTCCAATTTGCCGAGGAAAATTGTTCGGAGCAACAGCTCGATGAACTGGCCCGGCAAATCGAAGAACAAAAGAGGATCTTCGATCAAGGATTGGCGGCATAACTATGCGTGCGGTCGTGTGGGAAGGAAAGAACAACATTAAGGTAGCGGAGGTACCGGATCCAAAAATTCTAAATCCGCATCATGCGATTGTGAAGGTGACGCTGACTGCCATCTGTGGTTCCGACCTGCACCTATATAACGGATTCATTCCCACGATGAAGTCGGGCGATGTCCTGGGCCATGAATTCATGGGAGAAGTCGTCGAGATGGGCTCGGAAGTAAAGAACCTTGCGAAAGGCGACTGGGTCGTCGTCCCGTTCACAATTGCATGCGGCCGATGCTTCTTCTGTCAAAGGGATCTGTGGTCGCTGTGTGACAACACGAACCCAAATGCCTGGATCGCCGATACGGTCTACGGTCATTCCGGTTCGGGTCTCTTCGGTTATTCGCATATGTACGGCGGATATCCGGGTGGCCAAGCCGAGTATGTTCGCGTCCCGTTCGCCGACGTCGGCCCAATTAAAATTTACGAAGACCTGCGCGATGAACAGGTGCTCTTCTTATCCGACATTTTTCCGACCGGCTACATGGCCGCAGAGAACTGCAGCATCCAGCCCGGCGATACCATTGCGGTGTGGGGCTGCGGGCCGGTTGGACTATTCGCCATGAAGAGTGCTTTGATTTTGGGCGCAGAGCGAGTGATTGCGATCGACCGTGTA
>QHXA01000082.1:0-299 GCA_003222755.1 Acidobacteriota bacterium | reverse complement strand
ACTGGAGGCCGCGGGCCTGACGCCTGCATAGACGCGGTCGGAATGGAATCGCATGGGACCAATGTCATTCACATGTATGATCGGGCAAAACAGGCATTGATGCTCCACACGGATCGGCCTCAACCATTGCGTGAAGCGATCCAAGCGTGCCGTAAAGGCGGCACGGTGTCCATTCCCGGCGTCTACGGTGGCGTGATCGACAAGTTTCCTATCGGCGCCGCATTCGCGAAAGCATTGACACTGAAGATGGGGCAGACACACGTGCATAAATACATGCGGCCGCTTCTGGAAAGGATTCG
>QHXA01000081.1:12032-12504 GCA_003222755.1 Acidobacteriota bacterium | reverse complement strand
ATCATCCGTTCGAGCGGATTCTCGTAGACACAGCGGTTGCGCCTGCTGCACGCGACGTGTTATGGATCAATCCGAAGGTCAAAGCCGGCGAACGCCGCAAGGTCATCACGGGAATTCCCGGCAAGACGGGCGTTGTTTACACACTCGATCGCCAGACGGGTGAATTCCTCTGGGCGCGGCCGACGGTTTATCAGAACGTCATCAGCGGCATCGACGGCAACACAGGTGAGGTGACGGTTAACGGCGAGGTCACATTCTCCGCGATCAACCAAACGCGTACGGTATGCCCGGGTAGCACCGGCGGCAAGAACTGGCCTGCCGGCGCTTACAGTCCCATGACGAACATGATGTATTTCCCTCTGCAGAACTTGTGCAACCGGGCAACTACGACAACAGACCAGCGGGATCCTTCAAAGGTCTACGGCATCAACATGGTTCAGCAGCTTGCGCCAGGTACGGACAAAATCGGCAC
>QHXA01000081.1:11461-11928 GCA_003222755.1 Acidobacteriota bacterium | reverse complement strand
AGAGCCCTCGATGATAAGACTGGTAAGGTGCTTTGGGAAACGCACCTCGGCTCGCCGGTCAGTGGTTTTCCGATATCCTATGCCGTCGCCGGCAAGCAATACATTGCCGTCACCACCGGCACGTCGCTGGTCTCTTCTTCCGCATTGAGGCTGGCGCCGGAACTGAAGCCGGGCAACGCTGCCAATGTCTTCGTATTTGCTCTGCCGTAGGGCACCGCGGAGCGATCGGCAACTTGAGGGGCGTACGCACCGCGGAGCGGTGCTGGGAAATCAGCCAGGGGTACGCGTTTTTTGCGTACCCCTGGTATTGAGACGCACCAAAGATCGCACCCCGGCAGGGGTGCGAGGAATCCTCGACACCCTTTCAGGGTGCGGATTCCTGAGTTGTCGAAGCATTCCAGGGGTACGCAAAAAACGGCATACCCCTGGCTAATTTCCTGGCGACGCCTCCGGCGTGCGGTTTACCG
>QHXA01000081.1:6959-11391 GCA_003222755.1 Acidobacteriota bacterium | reverse complement strand
ATCGATCCATGGCCAAACTCAAATCGAAGAAAAAGATTTCCCGGCGGAAATTTCTACAGGGGACTGGTGCGGCGCTCGCGGTAGCAACAGCCGCACCAGGCGTTGGCGCGCAGAACACTGCAACCGACGCAATTCCGCGCACAGCCATACGCGTGACGGTAAACGGCACGCAACGCCGCATCGAAGTCGAGGATCGCTGGACACTGGTTGAACTTCTCCGCGATCACTTCGGCCTGACCGGAACAAAGATCGGCTGCGACCGTGGTGAATGCGGCGCCTGCACGGTGCTCTTGGACGGCAAGCCCATTTATTCATGCAGCAATCTGGCGGTGTGGGCTGATGGCCGGTCCGTGCAGACGGTTGAAGGTCTTACGCAGAACGGCCGGCTCGATGCGCTGCAGCAATCCTTCATCGAGCATGATGGCCCGCAATGCGGATTTTGCACGTCCGGACAGCTGATGAGCGCCAAAGGGCTGCTCATTCGAAACCCGCGCCCGACTGCAGATGAAATTCGTGCTGGAATGACAGGCAACCTGTGCCGCTGCTCCAACTACAACCACTACGTCGAAGCCGTGCTGGCCGCAGCGAAAGGGGGTTCGCGATGAGACAGCAACAGAACACCTCGATCGCGCCGTTGAAGACAGTCGGTCATGCAACACCTCGCATCGATGCCATCGAGCGCGTCACGGGCAAGGCGACCTACACAAACGATATTCGCCTCCCGGGAATGCTCTACGCGCGCATACTCCGGAGCCCGCATCCGCACGCGCGGATCCGTCGAATCGACGTTTCGAAAGCGCTCGCTCTTCCCGGTGTCAAAACGATCCTCACGCATGAGAACTGTCAGGTCGTGTGGGGCGCAGGCGGCATTTCCGGCGGCCTACAATACAATGACGATATCAAGAAGATTACCAAGCACCGGCGTTACGTGTTCAACAATCCGGTGCGGTTCGTTGGCGATCCGGTAGCAGCGGTCGCTGCGGTGAACCGGCACGTCGCGGATGAAGCCCTCGGTTTGATCCAAGTTGATTATGAAGTTCTCAGTTTCATCCTTGAACCCGAAGAGGCGCTGAAGCCCGATGCCGTGAAGATCTGGCCCGAGGGCAATCTTTCTCTCAATGCCCAGAATCAGGCGCAACCGATGAGCACGCGGCGCGGCAATATTGAGGAAGGTTTCCGGACATCGGATCTTGTTTTTGAAGACCGGTACACGACCGCGTTCGTTCACAACGCGCAGATGGAGCCTCGATCGTGCGTCGCCAACTGGGACGGAGACAAGCTGACCCTCTATACACCGACTCAAGGCATCTCCAACTGCCGGAGCGATACGGCCCGCGACTTGGGAATCCCGCCCGAGAAGGTGCAGATCATCTGCCAGTACATGGGCGGCGGATTCGGAAATAAAAATCAGAATCAAGACGCAGACCTCATCACCGCCATGCTCGCCAAAGAGGCCGGCGCGCCCGTGAAGCTCGAATTCACGCGGAAAGACGATTTCATCGGCGTTCACGGCCGCTGGCCAACCGTTCAGTATTACAAGGTGGGTGTCAGTCGCGATGGCGTCCTGAAAGGGATTCAGCTTCGTGGTTACAGCGGCATGGGAGGCTATCGGAAAAATACAGGAACGATCGGGGGCATCGATATCTATCAATGCCCGCACATCGACAGCGTGGTCTACCCGGTGTATACGAATAAGACGGTCTCGGGGAATTTTCGCGGACCCGAGTATCCACAAGGCTTCTACGGCATCGAATCGATGATGGACGATGTCGCCTACAAGCTGAAGATGGATCCAGTGGAATTCATCTTGAAAAATATGACGCGCAAGTCCCGCGATGAAGTCCCGTACACCAATTACTCCCTTGAAGAATGCATCCGTCGCGGAGCCGAAACCTTCGAATGGAAAAAACGCTGGCGACCTCAACCCGGCTCCGATCCAGGTCCGGTCAAACGCGGCGCCGGTGTGGCTTTCATGGCATTTCGATCTGCACTGGGCCGGAGCAATGCCGTCATCCGGTTGGATGCGAAAGGACACTACACGGTCTTTGTTGGTGTGACCGACGTCGGGGCCGGCGCTAAAACGACCATGGCGATGATTGCCGCCGAAGCGCTAGGCGTGCCGGTCTCGAAAATAGAAGTCGTGTGGGGCGATACGGATCGTTGTCCATACTCGGTCGGCGAGTCGGGAAGCCGCACTACGATCCAGACAGGATATGCAGTCGTGCAAGCTGCGGAAGCGCTGAAACGCCAAATCGCGGAAAAGGGATTGCCAACCGGCGACAACGTACTCATCGGGTCGGCCTCACCGAATCCCACGTTAGAGGGCAAAGTGCGCGCCGCATTCGGAGCACACTTCGTTGAAGTGCAGGTCGATACGGAGCTCGGCCACGTGCGTGTCCTCAAGTATCTTGCGGTTCACGATAGCGGGCGCATCATGAATCCTCTCACCGCGAGAAGCCAGATCAAAGGCGGCGCCACTATGGGCATCGGCATGGCACTGCACGAGAATTTGCTTTATGACCGCCGAAACGGACAACCACTCACGGCTGGATTCTACGGAGCGCGGCTGATGACACACCGGGACGCACCCGAGATCGAAGTGATATTCATCGAAAGCGATGATGGATACGGGCCGTATGGCGCGAAGAGCATTGGCGAGTCGAGCAAGGTACCTGCTGTTGCGGCTGTCGCTAATGCGGTCTTCAATGCAATCGGCCGCCGCATGAAGGATCTGCCCATCACTCGCGACAAAATTCTGGGAGCACTCGCATGAAACCTTTTGCCAATTCCAACGCTCGTGATTTGCAGAACGCTGTGCAGCTAGCCCAGAACGCACGCCAGGACGGTCGCACAGCGTCATTCGTCGGTGGTGGAAGCGACCTGCTGGCTCTCGTCAAAGAGCGCATTGCGGCCCCGGACGTCCTCGTGAACTTGAAAACGATCAAGGGGCTCGATCAGGTGAAGCCCGCGAACGAGGGGGTGAGCATCGGCGGGCTGATCACGCTTGATATCCTGAGCCGGCACGATCTCATTCGCCGTCAGTACACGGTATTGGCCGAGGCTGCGGAGACTGTGGCGACACCGCAGATCCGCAACGTCGGAACACTTGCTGGTAATGTATGCCAGCGTCCGTGGTGCTGGTATTTTCGAAATGGCTTCCCCTGTTACAAGAACGGAGGCAATACCTGCTTCTCCTTTGGCGGTGAGAACCAGTTCCATGCGATTTTCGGCGGAGGCCCGAGCTACATCGTGCATCCGTCGGATACGGCAGTCGCGCTCGTCGCACTGGACGCGAAGTTTCGAATCGTCGGCCCTTCGGGAGAACGCGTGATACCCGCTGCGGATTTCTTCGCTTTGCCGCAACAGAATCCTGCTCGTGAGAATGTGCTGGCCGCGGATGAAGCGCTGGCGGAGGTCCAGGTGCCCGCTCCTCGCGCTGGGACACGCAGTACCTATCACAAAATCATGGACCGTGAGGCATGGACACACGCCGTCGTCAGCGCTGCGATGATGCTCGAAATGGACAAACAGGTTTGCCGGAGTGCGCGCGTCGTGCTGGGTGGCGTTGCTCCAATTCCTTGGCGGCTGCCGCAGGTCGAGCAAATGCTCGCGGGACAGCGCATCACGGATACGCTGGCAGCCAAGGCGGCGGAAGCGGCTCTCGAAGGGGCGAAGCCACTTGCCAAGAATGCGTATAAAGTTCCGCTGACGAAGGGTGTCGTCCGCCGGACATTGCTGGAACTTGCCGCGCGCGGTTGACCATACAAACTGCGCCCGGAATCCTATGAACCGCCGCGAGTTTTTATTTTTCACGAAGTCTGTTAAAGATAGGGCGGCATTGTCCTGTGAACAACTCTATATGAGATATCTGGACTCGACTCTGGATGGAACTACCTCGCAGCTATTCAAGAAGATTGAACAGAGTCTCTCCACGGTGACCTTCTTGCACGTGACCGACGCGGCCTGGTTAGGATGCGAAGAGCTCAAACCCGTAGAATCCATTTTGACTGCGTTCTGCGAGCGGGGCGGCCGCATTGAATACAAGCCCTCGAAATACTTATGAAAGCAATATGGAACGGCACAACTCTCGCGCAAAGTGATACGACGGTCGTGGTCGAAGGGAACCACTACTTTCCAAAGGCATCAATCCGAGCGGAGTATTTTCGGAAAAGCGACACCCACACTACATGCCCTTGGAAGGGAGAAGCCAGCTACTACGATATCGTCGTGGGCGATCAGATTAATAAGGATGCGGCCTGGTACTATCCCGATCCGAGTGACGCAGCAAAACAGATCAAAGACCATGTGGCCTTTTGGAAAGGTGTTCGAGTAACGGCGGAGTAGGATCGACGATTCCCGTAATTCTGGATGCGGTCCCTACTCGCGCAGTTTGGGTGGGAACGGAACGCCTTCAAAGATATCGCTCAGCTTA
>QHXA01000081.1:0-6916 GCA_003222755.1 Acidobacteriota bacterium | reverse complement strand
CGCTGATGATGTTCGATCCGTGGCGTAGATTGCATCTGCCTGGGAAAGACTCATGAACTCCACCCAAACGGGCTTTGATACTACTTTGCGCGACAACATGAATTATGCCAGAGTCTCATTCCTTCTCATACGGCCGCCCCAGCGCGCGAGGCGCGCGAGCGGCGCCGATGAAGCCGGCGAGCACGACCATGGTGAGGACGTAGGGAATGATTTGGATATATTCCACGCGAACGTGCGGAATGACGCCCTGCATTTGGATTGCGGCAGCCTCAGCAAAGCCGAACAGCAGGCATGCGAGCATCGTTTGAACCGGGCGCCACTTGCCGAAAATCAAAGCAGCCAGAGCAATGAATCCGCGTCCAGCCGTCATATTCCTTGTAAACAGTGATGATTGGCCGATCGAGAGATAGGCTCCGCCGATCGCTGCAAGCGCGCCGGACAACAACACGCCAGTGTATCGAATCGCGGCCACGCTGACGCCGGCCGTATCCGCCGCTTCCGGATTTTCGCCGGCGGCGCGCAACCGCAATCCGAACGGAGTGCGGTAGAGCACATACCAAATAACGGGCACCAGCGCGAAAGCAATGACGGCCGGCGCGTTCGGAATCAAATTAGCGCGAGGAATCTGAGGCGTCGATCCAGTGGTTTCAAAAAGCGCGCCGCTGAGCAGCGTCGGAATGCCGAGCATCAAAATGTTGATGGCCGTACCGGTGACGACCTGATTGGAATCGAATTGAATACACGCTACCGCATGAATCGCCGCAATGAAAACACCGGAGCCAATGCCGGCGAGCAGCCCAATCCAAGGGTTCCCCGCATAATGTGTGACGACGGCACTCGTGAAAGCTCCGGCGAGCATGAGGCCTTCGAGCGCAATATTGATAACGCCGGATCGCTCCGAAAGCAGTCCACCAAGCGCAGCAAGTAGTAGCGGCGTCGCCACACGGATGGTCGAGTACAGAATTGAAAAACTCAAAATCTCTGCCATTTACACCTGACTCTCTGTTTTCCCCATCCGGCGCCGGAACACCGCTTCGGCGGCCACAAAGAGAATCACCAGCGCCTGCAAAATGAGGACAAGATCCTTCGATACCTTCTCAGTAAAGATGTCGACGAAGAGGCCTCCGCGAGTCAGGGCGCCGAAGAAAAGCGCAGCGACAAGCACTCCAGCTGGATGATTGCGACCAAGTAGAGCAACGGCGATTCCGGTGAAGCCATACTGAGGCGAAAAGCCTTGGTAATATCGATACCGATAGCCGAGCACTTCGTTGATTGCAACCATACCGGCCAATCCGCCGGATACGGCCATCGCGAGCACAATTTGTTTTTTAACAGAGATGCCGCCATATTCGGCCGCATTGGGGTTCGCGCCGGTGGCACGGATTTCGTATCCCCACTTCGTCCGCCACAGGAAGACGTACATAAGAGCGCACGCGAGGACTGCAACGACGAAAGCCATATTCAACGGAATGCGCGCAGGAATTCCAGGGATGATTTGGCCGATACGCGGGATGTGCGCGCCGTCGCCGATGGGCAGGGTTTCGAGAATAGGATCACCTTGTTGCTTGAAATATGTCTGCGTCAAAGCGCTCGCGACACCCACGGCAATGAAGTTCATCATGATCGTATTGATGACTTCATGCGAACCAAATCGAGCTTTCAACACACCCGGAATGGTTGCCCAAAGCGCTCCACTGGCGATGGCTACCAGACACGTGAGCGGAATGAGCATCCATGCAGAACTATTCGCGAAGGAAATTCCGGCCCAGGCTGTGGCAAATGCCGCGACGGTAAGTTGGCCTTCAGCACCAATGTTCAGCAGCCCGCAACGGAATCCCATAGCGACGGCCAATCCGGTAAAGATGAGCGGCGTCGCATAGAACAACGTGTAGCCGATACCGTCTGGCCACGACAGGGCGCTGCCGATGAGGAGGGCATACGTTTGTATTGGATCGTCGCCAATAAGCGCGACGAGGATGCCGCCGACAAGGAACGCTGCGAGGATAGCGATGAGGGGAAATGTGAGTTCGCGAATCAGCTTCATAAGTTGAGCCGTATATCGCGCACCGCGGAGCGGTGCTAGGAAATTAGCCAGGGGGTACGCGTTTTTTGCGTACCCCTGGATACGCGACAACTATGGAATCCGCACCTGAAAGGGTGGCGAGGACTCCTCGCACCCCTGCGGGGGTGCGGATGTATTTGGTTCAGACAACCGGGGGTTGCGCTCGCTTAACCGCCGGCTAATTTCCTGACACGCCTCCGGCGTGCCGCAATGGCCAAACTTGGGACCATTCAATCCTCATCCGAAGTCCTGCTTCCACCCGCCATCATCAGTCCGATTTCTTCGTTGGTGGCAAGCGTGGGATCGACCTCCCCCACGATGCGCCCGGCATAGATCACCATCAGGCGGTCTGCAATGGCGGTGACCTCCTCGAGCTCGGCCGATACCAACAGCACCGCACAACCGGAATCGCGCAGCGCCACCAGCTTGCGATGAATGAATTCGATGGCCCCAATGTCCACACCGCGCGTCGGCTGTGAAACCAGCAGCAGCTTCGGGGGCAGCTCGAATTCCCGCCCGATAATCAGCTTCTGTTGATTCCCACCGGAAAGCGCGCGAGCAGGCAGCTCGGAATTTGCGGGACGCACATCGAAGCCTTCAATCACGCGCTGCGCACGCGCGCGGATACTCGCGTCATCCAGCATGATGCCGCTGCGGCCAGTCACTGCCGGCTCGCGGTAATGCACGCCCAGAATCGAGTTCTCCGCCACACTCGCATCCAAAAGAAGACCGCGCCGCTGCCGATCTTCCGGCACGTGGGCGATGCCCAACTCTTTCCGCTGCCGCGCGGAGAGACGAGAGATCTCCCTGCCATCGAAGTCGATGCTCCCGCTTAACTCGCTCTCGCCAACGAGTCCCGCCAGCGCCTCGATCAATTCGGTCTGGCCGTTTCCTTCCACACCCGCGATACCCAAGATCTCACCGGCGCGAATCACAAACGAAATGCCATTCAGACGGCCTTTCATTGAAAGCCGGCGGACACTGAGAATCACGCGTCCAGGCACGGCAGGTTTTTTTTGGACGCGCAGGAGGACCTCTCGTCCGACCATCAATCGGGCCAATTCGGCAGCAGTCGTCTCGGCCGTTTTCCGGTGACCGAGAACCCGGCCGTCGCGCATCACAGTGACTTCGTCGGAAATGGCGAGAACCTCATCGAGCTTGTGCGTGATGATGATCACCGTCTTCCCCTGCTCGCGCATGCGCCGCAGGATTTGAAAGAACTCATCCACCTCTTGAGGCGTCAACACAGCAGTCGGTTCGTCGAGGATGAGAACGCGAGCTTGCCGGTACAGCGCCTTCAATAGTTCCACCCGCTGTTGCTGGCCGACGGAAAGATTCTCAATGACCGCGCCGGGATCGATCGCCAGATGGAATTCTTCAGAAAGAGAACGAATCCGTTTCCCGGCTCCACGGATGTCCAACGATATGAGGGTACCTGGCTCGGCGCCGAGCACGATGTTTTCGGCAACTGTCATGGTGTCGACCAGCATGAAGTGCTGGTGCACCATTCCGATCCCGAGCGCGATCGCATCATGCGGCGTGTGGATCGGCTGTGGCTTACCGTCCACAAGAATCTCGCCACTGTCTGCCCGATAAAAACCATACGCAATGCGCATGGCCGTCGACTTCCCCGCACCGTTTTCGCCGACAATCGCATGAATCGAGCCGGGACGAACGACGATATTCACGCGGTCGTTTGCCAACACGTTGCCGAAACGCTTGGTGATGTTTCGCAGCTCGAGCATTCCGCTCTTACTTCTCCATCGCGTTCGTCACTTTGATTTGTCCTGTAATGATCTTTTGCTTCGCCGCTTCGACAGCTTGAATCGCCGGCTGCGGAATGAGGTCCTTGTTGTACTGGTCGACGGCGTATCCGATGCCTTCGTTCTCCAAACCGTAAACGTGCACGCCGCCAATCGGCCGATTTTCGACGCGGTCCTTCACGATCTGATACACCGCATTGTCAACACGCTTCACCATGCTCGTGAGAACGAAACCAGGCTTCATCCAGGTCTGGTTGGAGTCGACACCAATCACGAACCGCTGCGCGCGGCCCTGACCGTCCTTCCCGTACTGCTCAACAGCATCGAATGCGCCGAGGCCGGAATTGCCGGCTGCTGCGAAAATAACGTCGGCGCCTTTCTCGATCTGGGTGCGCGCGAGTTCTTTGCCTTTGACGGGATCGTTCCAGGCCGCGTCCGTTACGCCGACATAATTGGGAATCACGCGGATCTTCGGATTGACCGCCTTCGCGCCTTCTTCATAGCCGAGCTCGAATTTGTGGATCAGAGGAACGTCCATGCCGCCCACAAAACCGAGGATGCCGCTTCTTGAAGTCATTGCAGCGATCATGCCGACGAGGTACGAGCCTTCGTGCTCTTTGAATATGAGTGATGCGACATTGGGAAGCCGGCTAACGCCATCGACGATTGCGAAATTCAACTTTGGATAATCTTTCGCGACGGCCTCGATCTGGGGAGTCTGAGCAAATCCCACACCAATAATGAGATCGTAGCCGCGCTCCGCGAATGCTCGCATGGCCGGCTCGATGGAAGTAGGATCGCCCGGCTCGACATCACGCAGGATGATGGGGAAATCCTTGGCCGCGCGGTTGACACCCTGCCATGCGGCTGCATTGAACGAGCGGTCGTCCTTGCCGCCGATGTCGAAGACGATCCCGACGTGAACTTTGGATTTATCGTCCGCCGATGCAGACGTCGCGGGCCGGCACGCCGGCAAGATGGAAATCACCACAATGAGGCTCAGCATGCATTTCATCGCGCGCCGATTGTACCGCAAGTCTGCACGGCGGAACCGTGCTGGGAAGATGGGCACTTTGTGAAACGGTCGTTTGGGGAATGTTCCGAGGGCGGGGAGATGTTGCAGAAGGCCTTTTTCCGGCCCCTCCTCGAGGCAATGCTGTCCAAAATTAGTGCTCGCACGCCTACGGCGTGCGGTTGCCTGCGTGGTACGGAAACCCCGGGTTTCGCTTCGCTCAACCCGGGGCTAATCTCCCGGCAGCCCTTCGGGCTGCGTTTCGCACGCCGAAGGCGTGTTCGGAAATTAGCCAGGGGTGGACGAGCGAAGCGAGCCACCCCTGGTTTTTGTAGTATCTAGAAACCGCAACAGGGGTGCGAGGACCGTGATCCGCGCCATTACTGAGTTTCAGGCGGTCTTGAGTTCGTAATTCGGACAGCTGTGTCCTCGGGGAGGGACGGCCGCGAGCGAACCTCACGCGTGCCGCCGTACCTACATTTCGGCGCAGTCGAACCCGAGCGCACGCGCGGATTTCGCTTGCTGTTGATCATGCGTGACGAAAAGGAGGTTGGGCTGAAGGCGTTCACGGATGAGGTTGGCAGTCGCAATATGAATTGCGTCGAGAGTTTTAATAACGGTCGGCATCGGTGCAGCCGCCCGCTCCACAATGGCGGCGGTGAATCTGACCTTCGTGATGACGCGTTCTAATCGGCGAAGCTGACTGCCGGCAACGGCGACATCGTCATCATTCCAATGTTGTTCCAGCCGCATTCGATCGAGGAACCGCCGGCATTCCACGCGAATAAGAGTGCTTGAGTACGCCTTTTCCCAGCGGCCCCACTCTTTCCAGGCGTCCTTTTGACCTTTGAGAACGCGTAGTACAACGCTGGAGTCGATGTAGCAGTTCATGTCCGGTCTGCGCGCATTTCGGCCAGTATCCGATCGACGTCAATATGCTTCAGCTGCTTCAGCGGCTTGATTTTTCGTGCTTCGGAGGGAGGATCGACCGCCTCTTCAAGGATCAAATCACCATCATCGTTTTGCTTCATCGGCGTGAGGCGGGCAATAGCCGTGGAACGATCGCAAACGATAATGGTCTCGCCTTTTCGCACTGCCGCAAGGTGAGCGCTGAGATGCGCTTTGAGTTCCGCAATCTTGACTTCCTTCATGACCCATAGTGGTCACTTGTGGGCAGATTTGTCAAATGTTAGATTTGCGGCTCCGCTGGCACAGCGCGGGATCATACGTTGAGACTGGCCGGGTGATTCGGGTCATGGCCGCTTTCCAATCGGCGCGATGCGGCGCAGTTCATCGAAGAAATTGAAGATGAAAACGATCTTATCTTGTTTGGTTTCCGTCTGAGGTTCTGGACTTGCAGCCACGGCGAATCGTTCTCCGTCCGGGTGAAGATCGAATGCTCGGAGTCGCGGTCGGCCCAAAATGGCGCGTTCCGACCAAACCCGCGGTTTCTCCGCTTTGAACGAGTTACCTTCTACCGAATACGAAACGACCATGATCCGCCCGTCTGCGGCTCGGTAAAATAGCTCGCGCCTGTTGCGAGACCACGCCGGGTCGAAGCCACCGCTGGTTGAAATCTGCCATTTGCCCCCTGGACCGGGGAATGGCCTCACAAAAGTTTCGACTCTGCCGGAGTCATTAGACTGATAGGCGATCCACTGTCCGTCGGGTGAGAAGATCGGTTGTTGTTCGTTCGCGGGAGTATTGAGGAACACGGTTGGTTTACCCGGCTTCCAGCCGGATGTTTCGCTGCCATCCATGGGCAAGATCAGAAGGTCATTCTGTGTTTGGGGATTGCTTTCCTGAAACGCCAGATACTTACCGCTGGGGTGCCAAGAACCTGGTAGTTGGGAGTTCTTGTTTTGCGTGAGCCGTTGAACTTCTCCGGTTCCATCAGAACGTTGCCAGTACAGATTATTCGGCCCACCGCGAGTTGAGTTGTACACGATGCGTTGTCCATCCGGAGTCCATACGGGACCGAACTCAGTCGTTGAATCAAATGTCAAACGCATCGACGTCTCGCGCGCCCATTCGTAAATCCAGATGTCTGCCTGTCTTCCGTCACTGATGTCAATGGCA